>JBBQSR010000022.1:0-16084 GCA_038234855.1 Ktedonobacterales bacterium
ATATCCCGCCGAGCCGGATTTTTCAAGACACGCGGTCGCCGAATCATTTGAGGAAAGTATGACTAGCGTTAGCCAACGCGAAGGGACAGCAGCGTCGCACCATGTCGGCCCTGCTGTCCCCTGAGGTGAGAGATGCTGTTATGGGAGCGTCACCAACTCGTTGAGTGAAGGTACCCCCGTCTGGATCTGCCATGAGGCCGCGCCATCGGTAAGATGGAACGTCGCGATGGCGGTGTCGCCCTGGGGTGCGGCGCTGGTGACGTTCGTCGCCATGCCGATGGAAACGGTGTTTCCCACGATGGTTGGCGCGGTGATGGCGGGTCCCGCCAGGGGCTTCTGCCACAGGGTCGCGCCGGTCGCCACATTCACCGCGAACAAGGTCGAGGGCGGCAGAACGGCACTTGTAGCTGAACTTGGGCCGGTCCCTGCGGCATAGAGTACGGCATTCATGATGGTGGCTGAGTCTCTGATGGGCAATGTTTCAGGGACGCTCCACAGGGGGTGGCCATCGCTGGCGGCAAACGCCGTCAACATCGTCGTAGATTCGGTGCTACTGATCGTGTGGAACACGGTGCAATACACCGCGTTGTGATCGGCGGCGAGGATCTGGGGCTGATCGGCGACGGAAATGCTCCACCGTTTGACGCCCGATGTGGCCGTCTGCGCGATCAAGGTTTGCTCGCCCGGCGATGATGTCCACTCAACGCTATAGATGGCATCATCGCTCGCACCGATGTGGCCGGCGGCACCGCCCACGCTGCCCGTCGATTGCCAGACCTGCGCGCCAGTCGCGACATCAAAGGCTTTCAGCAGCGTACCGCTGGCATTGCCGACATTACCGATGAGGTCTTGCCCCACCAGTACAAAGTTGTCTATCCCGTTCGCGTCAGTGATGGCATGTTGCCAGAGTTGGGTACCGGTGGTGGGATCATACGCGCTGAACTGGGCAGGCGTGCTGCCCTTGCCATTGACGCCCACAAAGATCGCGGTAGGCGAAGCCAACACCTGTTCGGGTGTCAGCGACCCCAGGGCGATCTGCTGCGTCTGCGTGCCGTTTGCGTCGAGTACCGTCAGGAAGGCATGGGGTGATTGCGTCGAGTCGGTTGGCGACACGATGCTGGTGATACCCAGCAGATGTTGTGTCGTCACCATGGCGATGGCGGACCCCGCCAAGGCGTGGGCAAAGCGTAGGTGGCCATTGGCATCGTCGTAGGCATTGACGCTGTTGGGTGGTGTCCCCCCGCTGCCCGTGGACGCGCCCTCGACCAGCGTGTACAGCGCCGGGGGGATGGCGGCGGGCACCGAGGTAGACCCGGTTGTCGTTGACGGCGATGCCGCTGCCCCGCATCCGCTGAAGATGGCGACTACGAGGGCGACCCCACCGACCCAGCCAAGGCCGAAACGACGGGGAAGGTATGGGTGACGATTGATCATTTTATCGTGTTCTCTCTTTCTCGCACGAGGCCCTGGCGCTCGCGCCACGTGAAAGCCTTGCTTCAATAAAACACGCACGCGAGGAAAATTTCGGCACGGATTCAGGGAAGACCGCTGCTCGCTGGCCGCGTATCAGCGCGATCCTCCCCCTGCATGAGCCATGTTACCCCATTTGCCCTTGCCATCGGCCATGTGATACCGTGCCTGTATAAAACAGATGTTTTCGTCCGCCAAAATGTGACGGCGAATAGAGCCAGGAAGGGCATCAAGATGAGCGATTCCGAACTCCCCGCCAATTTGCCCGTGCAGCCTGACCACCGCTACACCAATCGGCTCATCAACGAAACCAGCCCCTATCTGCTGCAACACGCTCACAATCCGGTGGATTGGTATCCCTGGGGGGCTGAGGCGCTGGAGCGGGCACGTGCAGAAGACAAGCCAATCTTGCTCAGCGTAGGCTATTCAGCCTGTCATTGGTGTCACGTCATGGAAGGTGAGAGCTTTGAGAATGAGCGCATCGCCACCATCATGAATCTCAACTTCATCTCGATCAAGGTCGACCGCGAGGAACGGCCCGACATCGACGCGTTGTACATGGATGCGGTGCAGGCGATGACCAGCGGGCATGGTGGCTGGCCGATGACCGTCTTTTTGACGCCCGAGGGGTTGCCCTTTTTCGCGGGCACCTACTTCCCCCCCGAAGATCGGCATGGCTTGCCGGGCTTCGACAAGGTGCTGCTGCGGATGGCGCAATATTATCGTACCCAGCGCGCGGCGGTCAACGAGACGGCGGAAGAGTTTCGCACCTTCTACGAGCAGCGCGGGTCGCTGGCGGCGGTGGGGGTGCGCAACGTGCCGATGCTGGCGAGCGAGGTCGACCTCAGCGTGCTCTCGACGGCGGAGGGCAAGCTGCTGCGGCAATTCGACCCGACCTATGGCGGGTTTGGCGGCGCGCCCAAGTTTCCCCATTCGCTCGACCTCGACTTTTTGCTGCGGATGCATTTGCGCGCGGCGGCTCAACCGGTGCGCAGCGAACGCTTCGCCACGCTGGGCAAGGCCAGCCAGCCCGAGGTGACGCCGCTCGCCGTGGTGACGCGCACGCTCGACCGCATGGCGGCGGGTGGCATCTACGATCATTTGGGTGGCGGTTTCCATCGCTACTCGGTTGATGATCACTGGCTGGTGCCGCACTTCGAGAAGATGCTCTATGACAACGCGCTGCTGGCGCGGACCTATCTGCACGCCTACCAGGTGACGGGCAGCGCGCGCTATGCCCGCATCTGCCGCGAGACGCTCGACTACATCCGGCGGCAGATGACCAGCCCCGAGGGGGGCTTCTATGCCACGCAAGACGCTGACAGCGAGGGGCAAGAGGGCAAATTTTACGTCTGGTCGCCCGAGGAACTGCGCGCCGTGCTCGATGATGACCATGGGGACCTTTTCATGGCGGTCTATGGCGTGACGGCGCGCGGCAACTTCGAGGACTCTGGGGCATCGGTGCTGCACCTGGCGCGTCCGGTGGCCGAGGCGGCGGCGGAGCGATCCCTGAGCGTCGAAGCCGCCGAGAAGCGGTTGGCCGACGCGCGCATGGCGCTTTTCGCGGCGCGGTCGCGGCGGGTGTGGCCGGGGACGGATGACAAGATCGTCACCGCCTGGAATGGGCTGATGGTGCGCGCCTTCGCTGAGGCCGCCGCCGTCTTCAATTCGCAGACCTACGCCGAGGTCGCGGCCAACAATGCCACCTTCATCTGGGAGCACTTGCGGACGGCGGATGGGCGGTTGCTGCGGACCTACCGCGATGGAAAGGCCCACGTGGCGGGCTATCTGGAAGATTACGCGTGCTACGCGGCGGGGCTGCTGGCGACCTATGAGGCGACCTATGACGCGCGCTGGTTCGTCGCCGCGCGGGAACTGGTCGACCAGATGATCACCCTCTTCGCGGATGAGACGGAGGGCGGTTTCTATGACACCGCCAGCGACCACGAGCGCCTGATCGGTCGCCCGCGCGAGATCGCGGATGGCGCGACGCCCGCTGGCAACAGCGTGGCGGTGGAGGTGCTGCTGTGGCTGGCCGCGCTGACTGACGACGAATCGTACCGTCGCCGCGCCGAGGCGATCTTGCTGAAGCTGGCCCCGCAGATGGCGCAAAATCCGTTGGGCTACGGCAACTGGCTCTGCCAACTCGACCGCTGGATGTCGCCCTCGCAAGAGATCGCCATCATCGGCGACCCCACCGAGCAAGAGACGCTCGACCTGATCGAGGTCGTGCGGGGCCGCTATCGCCCCAACACGGTGGTCGCCTGTGCCGCACCAGATGACCTCTTAGCGAATGAGGCCATCAGTCTGCTCACTGGGCGACCGTCGCTGGAAGGCTTCGCCACCGCGTATGTCTGCGCCAACTTCGTTTGCAACCTGCCCGTGACCGAGGCCACCGCGCTGGCCGAGCAATTAGGCGACGAGTGAGGGCACTGGTACATCAGGCCACCGCGATGACGACCTTGTTGTCTTTGGGGGTCGGTTTTTCCACGTCCTTGACCTGAAGGACCGCCGACGATCCATAGCGCGTGTAGATGACTGCTTTCATGTGTCCCCCCATGAGCGTTTCGCTTGACATGCCACCAGTAGGGCAACAATTGCGGGTTGCCGCACAGCGACTCACCACGCGTTTGTGGGGCGCAGAGCGCCCAGCAACACGCAATCACCGTCTAGCGTCAATACATGCCGCCACTTGGACGCTCTGCGCCTGCAAATGAAGGAGAGAAAGATGAAACCCCAGCGGAACCGGGGTTTCAGGCACGGATCAGTTGCATGCTTGTGGAGAGCGGGAATCGCTCCCTTTTTCCATGGCCTATGGTATCTTCTCCATCAAGTCCAGCAACTTAGAAGTCGAAATCCCAACCAGCTTCGCCTGCTAGCTTTGGATAAAAGCCAGCAGGTCAGCGTTAATGGTCTCAGATTCCGTGGTGGGCATGCCGTGCGGAAACCCTGGATAGGTTTTCAGCGTGCCATTTTGCAGCAACTTGGCCGACAGCGGGCCTGAATCGGCATAGGGCACGACCTGGTCGTCATCGCCGTGCATCACCAGCACTGGCACCGTGATCTTTTTCAGATCGTCGGTGAAGTCCGTCTGAGAGAAGGCAATGACCCCGTCATAATGTGCCTTCGCTCCGCCCATCATTCCCTGCCGCCACCAATTCAAGATCACCGCCTGCGAGGGCTGTGCGCCAGGTCGATTGTAGCCGTAGAATGGTCCCGACGCGAAATCATAGTAGAACTGCGAACGATGGGCGGCAACCTGCGCCTGCAATCCGTCGAACACCGACTTGGGGAGTCCGCCTGGATTGGCCGGTGTTTGCAGCATCAACGGCGGAACCGAACTGATGAGAACAGCCTTTGCCACCCTGCTCTCGCCGTGGCGTGCCAAGTAGCGCACCACTTCGCCACCGCCGGTAGAGTGGCCGATGTGAACCGCATCCTTCACTTGCAGATGCTCCATTAACGCTGCAACATCATCCGCATAATGATCCATGTCATGCCCGTCGTTGGACTGCGTCGAGCGGCCATGGCCGCGCCGGTCATGGGCGATCACCCGGAAGCCCTTGCCAACGAAGAAAAGCATCTGTGCATCCCAGTCGTCCGCTGACAGCGGCCAGCCATGGTGAAACACGAGCGGTTGGCCGGTGCCCCAATCTTTGTAGAAGATTTCAATGCCGTCTGGGGTAGTGATTGTACTGCTACTCAATGAATACCTCTCCTAGCGATTGTGCCGACAATGCGGCGTTGATATTACACTACAGGAGGAGCGTCGTCAGAACGGCGACGCTGGGTATCTTTTTTTTTTTTTTGTACCAGCCTTACTATAAACGAAAAGGGCGTGCATCGCAACTTTATAAGTCTCGCTCATTGATTGATGACACACTATGACACACAGCCCCTCGTCTGATAATTTTGCCAGGCATCGTCAATCGCGACGTTCCGGGCAGGTTGGCCGTGATGCGTAACCGTGCTCAAGTGAGGTCACATTGCTGCGCACAGCGACGCGCTCCCAACAGGCGGCGATACCGCTGTGCGCAGTGGCTGGGGCAGGCTCCCCCACTCGCTTGGATCGTCCTCGCTAGCGATTCAGCAAGATATAGGCACCCAGGCCGAGCAGGATCAAGACCGCGACGATGATGCCGATGATGCCAATGGGGAGGCCACCCGCGCCGCCACCGCCCGTGGTGGGGGCCGCCGGGGCCGGGGTGTCGCGCGGACCCTCGGGGCCATGCACCGCGTCGGAATACATCAGTTGGATGGGCACGGTGCCGCTGCCATCAGCCAGGGGGACCTCTTGGAAGACGAGGCTCAGGTTCTTGCCCGCCTCGAAGACGGGGGCATCGCCGACCTCGACGCTCTGGCCGCCGAAGTCGCTGATGGGGTTCGAGGTCCAGCCAGGCTTGCCAAAGACGTCCGGGTCGGTGCGCGCCTCTTGCAGTTCGTGGTACATGGCGGCGCTGATGTTCTTCCACGGGTCGGTGAAGGCGGCGATGCCATTCATCTTGCCATTGCCCAGGTTTTCGCCATAGACGACCACGGCGTAGTACATGGTGGTGTTGCCGACGACCACCGTACCATGGTAGCCGCCCAGGCCATCCAGCGAGCTGACGGCGGTGTCAGCGGTCGCCACGCGCGCAGACCGGATGCCCGCGTTGCCCGCAATGGTGTCATCGGTGAGGACGCTGCCCTTGGGCAAGATCAACCCAAAAACCGAGGTGCCCAGGTCATAGCTGGCGAGCTGCCCCCCATTGAAGAGGCTCTTGATCGTGTTTTCCGCGTCGGTCTGGGTGAAGGTCTGGGGTGGCGAGCCGGATAGCACGGTGGAGGGGCGAAAGGTCGCGCCGATGGGCGTGCTGAAATATTGCTGCATCACGTTGTTGAGCTTCACGTCGGCCATGGCGGCGGGCAAGGCGCGGTCGAGGTTGGCGCGGTCGGTGCCCGACCAGGCGGCGTTGCCTCCGATGTAAAAGAAGGTGAAGGTCAGGTTGGGGATCGTCTTGCCCCCCTGGTATTGGATGTCATAGTCGGGGTGCGCGGCGATGCCCCCAGCGAGGGCGCGCGGTGCCACCACCTCGGCCCGTGGCGCGAGGTACAGTTGCTCGGCGCGGGTGCTGGGCATGACGTTCACATGCAGTACGCGATTGGTGCTGGGGTTGCTCATGTGATGTTGGCTCCTTCGTCGTGGAGCACGGGATTCTCACAAACGAGCATAAAGCATACCAGCAAGAAACCACAAGGTATGGCGTTTGCTTCGTCCTCATAATTTTACATACGGTCGATGAGGAAATGATGATAGAGCAGACGGGCGATCCAAATCATCCGTCGGCTCACTGATACCTTGCTATTGGCTCAACGATTCCAGGTAGGCCAGCACCTCGGCGGCCTCAGTGCCGCCCTTGCTGGCGTGCGCGATGAGCGGGATGCCATGTGGGCCAGCGATGCCCAGCGCGGCGGGGAAGGCCATCAGCGTGGCCCGCACGATGTCGAGGTGCCCCAACATCGTCGCGGCGAAAAGGTCGAGCCGCGCGCCGTGGTCCAGCAGATACAGCGCGATGTCGCGGCGGCCCATGTGCGCCGCCGCCCCGAGGGGTGTTTCCCAGTCGCCACCGCCCCAGTCCCAGGTGCAGTTGATCAGCGCGGGGGTGTGCTCGACGAGTTCCTGCACGCGGGCGAGGTCGGCGTGCGCCTTCAGCACCAGTTCGTGGGCCAGGGCGGGGTCGAGCGCGGGAGGTCGTTCTTGCATGTGGATACGGTCCTTTCTGGTCGCGCTCGCTAGGTGCGTCATGTGCGAGCGTCGCTGTCCCCAGTATGCCATGGCTGTGAGGTGGGTACTTCTCGGAAATCACCCGATTGGTGCCGGTACCGATCTGGCGTGCAGCCCATCCGCTGGCGAAAGCGCGCGGTGAAGCTGGTGACGCTGGCATAACCAACCGCCGCGCAGACCTCCACCACGGGCTGCTCGGTGGCGCGCAACAGATGGCACGCCTGGGCGATGCGGCGCTCCGTCAGGTAGTCATGGGGGGTCTGCGCGAAAAGCTGGCGAAAGGTGCGCAGCAGATGGTTGGGCGACATGCAGGCGACCCGCGCGATGTCGTCCAGCGTCAGATCCTCCGTCGCGCTGGCGTGGATGAAGTCGCGTGCCCGCTGCAAACGGCGGAAGAGTTCGTCGCGCGTGG
The DNA here is from genome assembly GCA_038234855.1 of Ktedonobacterales bacterium. Taxonomy (GTDB): domain Bacteria; phylum Chloroflexota; class Ktedonobacteria; order Ktedonobacterales; family JACDGC01; genus JACDGC01. The sequence continues at coordinate 7,647 of JBBQSR010000022.1, forward strand.
CGGGCCTTCGCGCGGGCTTCGCGGCGACCTCGTGCCGCGTCTGCGCTTGCAGCCGCAGCATCGCCACCATCAATTCGTGCATGCGCTCGGTGTACCACAGCCGAGACGCTTGGCCAGCGGCGATGCCCGCCTGTATGTGTTGCACGATGGGTAGCACCGCGCCCGCCGCTGGGTAGACGCGCTCATAGAAATGGATGGGGGCCTCGGGTGCGGCGGGGTCGTCGAGCAGCGACGCCTCCGTCGCGGTGAGCGCGTGGGCGACGGACTGCGCGAGGCCAGGGGCGAAGAACACGCACGCCGACCGTGCCCGCTGGATGCGCAGCCGATAGGGCTGCCCCTCATTGAGGATGAGGAACGATCCAGGTGTCACACGCTGTCGGCCACCCTCGACCTCATACAGTGCCTCGCCCGCGAGGTACACCTTCAGCGAGAGCGCGTGCGCGCCCTGCCACTCGTGGTGCGGCACATAGCCCGCGAAGATGAATGACTGCGGGCCGAGGGTGATGGTCATCGGCTGTGCCTCTCGCTACCGTCGCCGTTTCGCCTGATCCTCAGCGGATTTGATCTGCCCGAGGATCTGGCGCACCTGCGGTTCCAGCGCCGGATCGATGCGCAGCGATTGATCGAGGTAGGCGCGGGCCTGGTCGAAGTTGCCACGACTGACGGCGATGAAGCCGATTTGCAGCAGAAGTTGCGCGCTTTCCATGCCCAGTTGCAGGGCGCGCTCCAGGTGCGGCGCGGCGTCTTCGTAGGCTTGCGCTTCCATCATCATGTTGCCGAGCAGGGCGTGGGCCATGGCATCGTCGGCGTCGGTGGTGATGGCGTCTTCATAGACCATCCGTGCCTCCTCGGGGCGGTCGGCCATTTCCAGCGCGCGGCCCAGTCGCCAACGTACCTGCGGCGAGGCGGGGTCGAGCTTTTGCGCGCTCTCGAAGGCGCTGACGGCCTCGCGCGACTGCTCTTTGCGCATCAGCAGGTCGCCCAGGTCGGCCCACGCGCCGACGGATGGCTCGAGATCGATGGATTCGCGCAAGAAGGTTTCCGCTTCGTCCAACTCGCCCCGCGCGGTCTGCAATTCGCCCAAGATGGTGAGGACTTCGGCGGTGCGGTCGAGCGCCAGCGATTCCTTGGCGGCCTGGGTGGCGAGGTCGAGCCAGCGCAGCGTGTTGACCTCGTCGTTTTGCTCGGCATAGGTCTGCGCCTTGCGAAAGTCGAGCGAACTGAGGTCGCGGTACAGCCGCGCCTTGTCGCTGAAATGCGCCAACATGCGATGCGAGATGGCGGCGGCGCGGTCCCACTGCACGATCTGGATGGCGCGGTCGTGCAGCCGTTCGTGCAGGGGCCGGTCGGTCATCAGCCGCATCAGGGCGCATTCGCCGCGACTCATGCTCTCTTGCGCCAGCGCGAAGATCTTCAGCGAGGCTTCGCGGGTGGCTTCGGCGGTTTGGGGCTGCGTCTGGGCTGCGGCCTCGGCCTCCGTCCACAGTTCGTCGCTGCGCTTCACCAGATCGTCGAGGGGCTGCGACTGCGCGGCCAGCCCGTCGTCGCGGATGCGCCCCATGCGCCAGCCGCCCGCCTCGCGCTCCATGGTGATCGACTGCCAGAACCAGTGGCGGCCCGTGTCGGGGTTGGCGATGGTGGCGAGGGGCATCTCGGGCATTTGGCCCGCGATGGGCGACTCTTGCAACTCTAGCGACCAAAAGAAGGCGAAATTCTGGCGGCTGGCGTTGGTCGCCGCCGCGCCGGGCAGCCACAGCCCGCCCGTCTGCTCGGCGGTCTGCGGTGTCACCGCGCCGATCTGGATGCGCGCGGTGCGGGCCTCATCGATCCATTGGCGGCGCAGGGCGATGAAGTCGTCGCGCGTCTCGCGTTCGCGGATGGCATGGCGGGCGCTCAGCAGATCATACGCCAGCCCATAGTCGCCAAAGGACCACGATCCCCAGAAGTTGACCAGCGCCTCTTCGGCATCCGCGTCGGGATCCACCAGCAGCGCGTGGACGCTCTGGTCGATGGCGACGTCATCGGTCTGGATGCGCCGCAGCAGGGCGTCGCCTTGGGCGCGCCATTCGGGGTCGTGCTGCTCGGTCTTGCGCCATTCGCCCTGCTCTAGCGTCGTCTCGATGAGCGCGCGCGCCTGGGGCAGCGTGACGTTGACCCAGGTGAAATGATCTTTGTCGCGCAGGGGCGTCAGGTGCTCACGTTCCAGGCGGCGCAGGGTGCCCGTCTCGACATGCTGGGTGCCATGGATGTGCCCTTCCCAGATGTTGAGGTCCAGCAGATAGGCATCGACGTCGCCATTGGCGCGCGTCCAGGCGATGGCAAGCTGCACCTCGCTGCGTTCGCGCGTGCGCGAGGCCCAGGCCTGGGCGAAGGTGAGGGCCGCCCGTGCCTCGGGCGTCTCGGTGCGCGCGACGATCAGCCGGGGCACGGTGACGCCCGCGCGAAAGCCCGCCGACCGCAGGCGAATGACCGAGCGGCGCGCTTCCTTCGCCGCCGTCTTGTCGGGTGCCAGCTCGGCCAGCGCCTCGGCGAGATCCGCCGCGTCGGTCGCCACGTCGCCGCGCTGGTTGCCGAGCGTCGTCGCGAAGGCGAGCTGCTCCGCCGCGTCATGGCTGGTGATGGGGGCCAGCGCGGCGGTCATGGCGTCGCGGTCGCTGGCCGCGCGCACGGCGGCGGCGACGGTGGGGATCTGGCTGATGAGTTCGCTCATGGCGTCTTGGTTGATATCGCGCAGCGGCCTCGTCGGGGTCTTGGGGGTGACGGGGCGCTTGGGTTCATTGGCTTTCGGCATGGTGGACTGGCTCTCTCGTTTCTCAAGCAATTTCACAGGCGCTATGGCTGTATCATAGCATATTTCGCGGCGGCGGTCGGTGGTTGTGCTGGCATGCGGCGCATCGCCTTTGCTATGCTTTGGGATAAAGCACTCAGGGGGCAACAGCGATGCGCGAGGCATTCACGCAGTATCAGGGGTTTCAGCAGACGGCGCTGACGGTGATGGCGGTGTGGGGCGGCATCAATCTCGTCGGGGGCGGCGTGCTGTGGCTGCGCGCGGCGGGGCAGTGGCACAGCTTCGGCGGTATCTGTGCGGCGTGGGGCATCGTGAATCTGGCGATCGGCGGCATCCAGTTGCTGACGCAGCGCAACGCCGCCGCGCCCGAGGTCTTGGGCACGGCGCTCAAGGGCGGCATCACGAACCTGCAACTGGTGACGGGCTTTTGGATCTCGGATTTCGCCACCATCGCCATCGGCATCGTCTTCTTGCTGCCGCAGATCGCGCTGCGCAACGATGGCCTCCAAGGCGCGGGCAAGGGCCTCATCCTGCAAGGCGCGTTCCTGGCGATCTTCGATATCTTCTTGCTGGCGGGCATCAATGGCTATGTGCAGGCGCTGATCAAGCTGGTGCCATGACACGCGACCTCAATAGCTGAGCGTATTGGCGATGGCCCACAGGGCATGCCCATCGGTGCTGCTGAGCGCCTGCACGCCAGCGACATGACGAATGGGGCACTGATTCGTTCTCACCAAGCCAAAGGCCACCACAACGGCATCCGACGTGACGCCGCTGATGGTGCTTTGGGGCAGCGTGCCATTGGGTGAAATGTGGTGCAGCAGGGGCATCAAGGAGTGGGTGTCATACGCCACGGTTGTGTTGGGATATTGTGTCAGCCAGATGCGCCCATCGCGCATGAGATAGCCTCGCTCAGATAAGTTGCCATCTGGCAGAAACGTGCTAGCGCGATATTGCCCAGTCGTCGCGTCAAACAGCAGCAATGAAAGGCCCGGTATCGTCCCATTTTGCGTGCCAGGGAGAGTGCCTTCGCCAATCAACAACACGGCGTCGTTTGCCAGCATGAGGGAGGTTGCGAAAGGCAAAAGGTTCGTGGCGACGCGCCAGTGCACAGTACCGCTGTGGCTGGCAAAAGCGACGAGCGTACTATCTTCCATTACGTAATAGATGCCGTTTGCCAGCACGGGGATGACAGCAAACTTTTGTTGGATGCTAGCTTGCCATTGCCGCTTGCCAGTGGCGAGGTCCAAGCTGGTGATCACCTGTTGCCCACTGACCTGCGAATGCGGATCAGGGGCATCCATGATGACCTGGCTCGCGTCGCTGGTGACGCTAGTAATGGCCTGATGATAGGCCCCATCGGTGAGTTGCCAGCGCGCCTTGCCCGTCGCCATATCTAGCGCCACTAGCGTGCTTTGGTCATGAAACAGCAGGGTCGCACCATACAGGTTGAGCTGGTGCGTATCGGGCGGGCCTTCGTCGATGGCGACGGGCGACTGCCACAATTGGCGGCCATCGGTGCGGCTCCAGGCCACCACCGCGCCTTGCTGGGAACCAAGTGCGCTCGTTTGCAGCACGCCAATGACGCTGGTGTCGGTGAGAACCAATTGATAGATCGCGGTATAGTCGCTGAGCGCGACCTGCCACTGTACCGTGCCCTGGGTGATGTCGTGGGCGACCAGGTGCATGCCTCCGGGTGCGAGTGGGATGTGTTCGGTGACATACACCATTTGGCGGACATCGCTGATGGGCGACAGCACCTGTACGCCTGCTGCTTCTTGCCAGAGGGTGCCGCCATCGGTGATGCGAAGGGCCTCGACCGTGTTTTTAGCATTGATAAACAGGGCCACGTTGCCGCTGACCGTGACCGCCGCTACACTGCCGCTATGGTAAAAGCCCGTGCAGAGCAGTGAGAAATGGTTCAGGGAGTAAAAGCCCCCGATGCATGCGGCGATGAGGACCAGTACCAGCGTGCCAGACACGATGAACCTGCTGATGTGTGTGCGCGGTTCGGGGTTGAGTGGCTCGCGCGTCGGCTGTATGTAAGAGGTTGGGGGTGGTATATGCATAAGCGCATCCTTCTACTCCCACGCTGGCGAGCGTGTGGGCCATATTTATCAAAAACGTGGCGAATGCGTAGATACGATCCATGAGGAGATACGTCGCGCGGCGCGGCAATCTCACCGCCGAGGGGCTATTGCTCGCCTATCCTGAGACGCACAGCGCGAGCGTTTTCAGTAGAGATCGGTCAAGGTATCGCCTGGTTTCAGGACAAGTATACCCAGTTCCCTTCATGTGTGAGCGTTCAGGCCGCGATGCCGCCCTCGGTCAGCGCGCGATCCAGTAGTTCCGCCAAGCCGATCTCGGCGGCCCAATGAAACAGATACGCCAGGTCGAGTGTGTCGGCATGGCGTGTGATCAAGGCGTGCAAATCGTTCCATTGGCGGTCCGAGACTTCGCCGCCGAGATGATACCAGTCGACCTTTGCCAAGATGGTATCTTCAAGGGACGCGATGGGATATTGGTGCGTATCATCGAAGCGAGCCAGTTGACGGCGGCGCATTTGCTCTTGCGGATATGGTGCGTCTCTGAGAAGAAAGACGTCAACTTTAAGATTGGTGCCGAAATGGATAAAGTTGCAGGACGTTCGGCGTCGGGCGGCATCACGAATCATCTCGCCATCGGCATAATAGTCATTTCTGAGCCGAATGGCTAAAGGATGCGCCTGGACTTCTTTGATATCAGCTACTAGGTCGATGTCTTGTGTATAACGTATATGGCCGTGTTCCATTGCAGAAACTGAGCCACCCACATAGTAAGGGATGCCCAGATTGTCAAACACCTCAGTGATTGGTTCAAGTGCAGCGATAATCATGGGCATCATGGCAAGATTCCTCCGTCGATGAGAAGTTGTTCGAGCAAATGTTGTTTTGTTGTTTTGCGATAAAGATACGGCACATCCAAGGTAGGTGCTTGCACCTTGACCATGCCGAGCAGGTCATTATAGAGCGCGTCATCGCGGCTACCAGTTGCGGCAAACCGTTCCAGCAGATCGATGGTGACATCTTCGGGGGACAGCGTAGGGATAGGCTGATGACCATGGATGAGCGGCAGCGGACGCGCGCGTTTAAGTCCCTGGGTGGTACGGGTGATGTCAACGAGCATAACATGGGTGATGTCAAGGAACGTATCGCCGATTCGGGTGTGACGAGGCGAAAGGTTAAGATGCCGTGGATGATCGACCCAAATTTCTATGGAGTGTAGCGAACTAGGCAGACCATAAATGTCGCAAGCGATGCGACCAGCCAAGGCAAAGGGGATGCGACGTCGTTCTAGCGATGCGATGGCATCAAGCACAGTTTGCGCGATATTAATGGTACGGGGCTGTATCTCAGGATGCGTGCGGCGAAAAGCTATGCTGCGTTGTAGCCACTGCTTTCCATAATCCCACTTGATACGATTCATCAAGTCCTGACGGTAAAGCTGATTGATTGTGGCTGCGGCATCGGTGAGATTTGCTACCAACTCGAACTTGCGGGGAATGGAAAACTCCCGAAAAAGCTCGATCTGCTTGCGCTCGATGTCGGGGTGCGTGTCGATGGATTGGGTGCGCATGCGCTTGCTCCTCCCTCATATCGATGCTTTCTGGCAGCGTATCACAAAAGGGGCAGCGCGGCGCTGACGCTGTGCCGGTGGTGCTATAGTGTACAGAGCAAGCAAGGGAGGCGAGCACAGATGATACATCGGCATCGGCGTTATCGCTCATATCAATCGTCTGAGGAAGCACAGCGCCTGCGTGAGCAGCGTTTGCTGGCACGCGAGGGCGTTGGGCGGGTGAGTTTGCTCGCTGATGTGCAGCCACAGCCAGGTGCGCATACCCTGCATTTGCCGTATCGGGTTTCGGTAAATGCGACATGGAAGATGTTTGCCATTATCGTTGGGAGCTGCGCGATTCCCTTTGGCTTATGTGGTTTGTGTTCTTTCGTCGGTTCCGATGGGCAGTTGTGGTTCGATGGTTCGATGATGCTAGGATTTGGCATTGTAGCTTTGGTGCTCTTGCCCATGCCCTTGCTCTTGAAAGAAACGCTTCTCCTCACTGAGGACGCCATCGCGATGCGGGGCTTTTTGAGCAATCGGCAATTGGCTTGGGATGAGATCGCCCTCTTCGCGCGCAGAGCGTCCCAAGCGTCTCGATCAGTCATTTATGAAGTATCGAATGCAACGGGAGCGACTAACATTCTTTGGACGATGCCAGCGCCAGGGTCGGTCATGCAGCCGACCATCCCCTATGACCGCTATGCGCCAGAGATGGCGCAGGTGTTTGCTTTCATTGCGGCGAAAACGGGGCTGCCACTCTATGACCTGGGGAAAGCGTATCACACTGGGACGCCCGCATCCCGTCTTGACGGGTAGATTATACCCTGCCTGTTAGCCAGCGGCGCGGATCGCGTTACCTGGCAACATTGACAGGCAAGTGTGACGGGCGCTACAATGAGGGAAAGTCTCGTGCGGGAACAAGGGCGTTCCGTGTCATGCTGGCCCTCCCCGCCTCCCCTGACCATCTTTGGAGGAAGCCGACGTTGAACATCGTCGTTTGTGTGAAAGAGACGCCCTCTACCGAAGTCCCCAAGAAGCTCGGTGCCGATATGCGGCTGGAGCGCAACCCCGGCGACACCATCATCAACCCCTTTGACGAATATACCATCGAGGAAGGGCTGCGCCAGCAAGAGAAGCTCGGCGGCGATGTCATCGTGCTGACGATGGGGCCAGGGGCCACCACCGACCCGATGCGCCGCGCGCTGGCGATGGGTGCGACGAGCGGTGTGCTGGTGACGGACCCCGCGCTGGCTGGCTCCGATGCCGTGGCGACGGGCCGCGTGCTGGCCGCCGCGCTCAAAAAGATCGGCGCGGACCTCGTCCTCTTTGGTCAGGCATCGGCGGATGCGGCGGGCGGCGTGCTGCCCAGCATCGTCGCGGAGTTCATGGGCGTGCCGTTGCTCTCCTTCGCCACCAAGGTCGAGGTCGAGGGCACCACCGTCACCATCGAGCGCGAGGCCGACGTGGGCTACACCAAGGCGTCAGCGTCCCTGCCCGCGCTGGTGAGCGTCGCCAAAGCCATCAATAACAATCCGCGCTACCCCTCGATGAAGGGCATCATGAGCGCGAAGAAAAAGCCCATCGAGACCTGGTCGCTGGCCGACCTGGGGCTGGACGTGGTCACCGTCGGCGCGAACGCGGCGAAAGAGCGCGTCGCGGGCGCGACCCCCGTCTCTACCCAGCGCCGCCGCGAGATGTACGAGGGCAACGCGGGTGCGGCCCAGCGCATCTTTGACTTCCTGGTCGAAAACAAGGTCATCTAAGCAGAGGAGCGAGGAATCACCCTATGGCAAACGACATCTGGGCCGTCGCCGAACTCGAAAACGGCGCGCTCAAATCGATCTCGCTCCAGTTGGCGAGCAAGGCGGCGCAGCTTGCGACCGCGCTGGGCGGCCAATCTGGCGCGGTCGCGCTGGGCAAAGGCGCGAAAGACGCTGTTGCCGCGCTGGCCGCGACGGGCGTGAACGCCGTGCTGGTCAGCGATTCAGATATCTATGACGGTTACTTAGCACAGCCCGCGACGGATGCATTGGCGCAACTGATCCAAGAGCGG
>JBBQSR010000023.1:0-15808 GCA_038234855.1 Ktedonobacterales bacterium
CTATCGCCACGATCCCATTTTCTCGACCACGGCCAGCGTCTTCACCATTCATAACATGGCGTACCAGGGCATCTTTGGGCACCGCATCTTGGAGGTCGCTGGGTTGGCCGATCAGGCCTTCGACATCGTCACGCCCGACGGCAACAAAGATGACGCGGTGGATCTGCTGGGGCGCGGCATCGCCTATGCCGATGTGGTGACGACCGTCAGCGAGACGTATGCCAGCGAGATCCTGAAGCCCGAGTTTGGCGAGGGGCTAGACGGCATGCTGCAATTGCGCGCGAATCGGCTAGAAGGCGTGTTGAATGGCATCGACGCCGAGGCGATGAATCCCGCGACGGATATCTACATCACCCAGCAATATGACGCCGAGCGGCTGGAGTTGCGCGCGGCCAACAAACGTGCCCTGCAAGAGCAAGCGAATCTGCGCGTCGACCCGGATGTGCCGCTGATCGGCTTCGTTTCGCGGTTGATCCGCCCCAAGGGCTGCGACCTGCTGGCCGACACCTTTGATCAGATCATGGGGTTGGGCGCGCAGATCGTCATCATTGGCACGGGCGATCCGCATTACCACGAGGTCTTTGGCCACGCCGCCGCGCGCCATGAGCACGCGGCGGCGGTGCAGTTTACCTTCGGCGCAGATTGGACGCAGCCGCTCTATGCGGGGGCCGACATGTACCTGATGCCGTCGCGCTTCGAACCGTGTGGGCTGAACCAAATGATCGCCATGCGCTATGGGGCCATCCCCATTGTGCGGGCGACGGGCGGCCTCATCGACACCGTCACCGAGTTCGACCCCATGCGCGAGTCAGGCACCGGCTTCGTCTTCGATGCATTCGATAAATGGGCGTTCTTTGGGACGGTGGCGCGGGCCGTGCAAGCCTACCGCTTCCGCGACGAATGGCAGGAACTGATGCGCCGCGCCATGCGCACCGATCATTCCTGGCGCGCCTCCGCCGAACGCTACGTCGACATCTATGAGCGCGCCCTCGCCTGGCACATCTCGGATGTCGATCTGCACCATCCGTCGGATTTCGAGACGAGCCTCCCTGGGCTGCACGAGATGCCCTAGCCGCGACGCCGCCCAGCAGCGCCCCCACTGAAGGAAACGCCCGCACATGGCTACCACGCCTCCGTCGCGCACATTGCCCCCCTGGGCGCGCACGGCGCTGAACCTGGGCTGGCGCGTGGCGGTGGGCATCGCCCTGCTCGCCTTCATCGCCTCGCGGCTCGACCCCGCCAAGGTCGGGCGTGCCCTCCGGCACCTCGCCCCCGCGAACGCCATCGCCGCCGCGCTGCTGATGCTGCTGGTCGGCGTCATCACCGCCGCGAAGTGGCAGGTGTTGCTGCGCGGCCTCGCCATTCGCGTCCCCTTCGTGGAGACGGCGCGGCTGACCTACATCGCCGTGACGTACAATCTGGTGCTGCCGGGCGGCGAGACGGGCAATCTGGTGAAGGCCGCGCTGCTCGCCCGCGCGCGACCTGGCATGGCGGGCGCGGTGTGGGCCTCGATGTTGGTCGACCAGGTATCGCTGTCGGTGGCGCAGGTGCTGGTGGGCGCGACGACGCTGCTGCTGGCACGTCGCCCGCCGCCGCACGTCGGGGTCTGGTTGATCGCGTGCCTCGTCATCTTCGTGGGGACGCTGCTGTTTTACGCGCTCTTCCTCACGCCATGGCGCACCGCGCAGGTCGACGCGGCGGTCATGCGGCTGAGTCGCGCGCTGGCCATCCCCGCGTGGCTGCGGCGGGGTCGTGAGACGACGAAAACGAACACGAAAGCCGGGAAAACCTCCAAAGGGCGCAAACAGGGTGAAGCGGTGGCGAGTGAATGGCTGGCTCCCCTGTGGGGCGGCCTCACTCGCTATCGGGGGCATATGGACGCACTGGCGCTGGCGGTCGGCGTGGCGGCGATATACTATGCCACCATCTTCCTGGCGTATTGGTTGGCGGCACGGGGGCTGGGCATCGGCCTGGGCTACGCGGATGTCGCGTGGATCATGGCGCTGGCGGGCATCGCGGCGTTGTTACCCTTGACGCCAGCCGGGGTCGGCGTGCGCGATGGAATTATCGTATACTTTCTAGGGCAGCGCAGCGTCGCGAATGAGCAGGCACTCGCTTTTTCGCTGACGGTGTTGGCCTTGCAGGTGGTGTTGGGCGCGCCGGGGATCGTGCTGCAATTCGTCGGCGGCGTGCGGGGCACACGAGGCACCGCTGCGGCGTGATGCCCGCGATCTAGGGAACATCAGGCGAAAGGGCAGGGGTTCACGTGGCAAGCGCACTGCATATCTATCGCGTTGGAGTTTTCGCCGTCATCGAGACGGGGGGCAAGGTGCTGCTGGCACGGCGCAGCGACATCGGCTGGTGGAATCTGCCTGGCGGCGGCATGGAGGCCAAGGAAACGGTCGACCAAGCCCTGCGCCGCGAGGTGCTGGAGGAAGTCGGCATCGAGATCGACATCGCCTATCTGGTGGGGGTCTACTCGAAGCCGCAAAAGTCTGAGGTGGTGCTGACGTTTTGGTGCCACCCCAAGAGCGGCACGCCAGGGACCAGCGACGAGGTGTCGGAGGTCGGCTGGTTCGCGCCCGACGCGCTGCCCGAGCCGCTGCTGCCCAAGCACCGCCAGCGGCTGCTCGACGCGCTGAAGCAGGGTGAGCACGCGGTCATCGTGTCGCAGACCTCATCAAGCGAAGATGACCAAGGCGGGAAGCAAACGCTCTGAAATCGGTGATATTACCGAGGGTGTCCCCAAAGATGTGGCTCATCCGTTGACACTGTCATGATGCTAGAGGAAACCATGGTTACTGCGGTGCGGTGGGGATTACGTGTGGCGGAGGAACCGTTCATGGGTGCCACAATCTTAGTGGTCGAGGATGATCGGTCAATCGCTGATCTGCTGACCGCTATCTTCACGGGTGAGCAGTATGCCGTCGAGCATGCGCGCACCGGGGAAGATGGCTTGCAGCGCGCGTTGCACCACCCGCCAGACCTGATCTTGCTGGACCTGAATCTGCCGGGGATGGACGGTTTCGAGGTGCTGCGGTTGCTGCGCGCCGAGGCGAAGACGATGCATGTGCCGGTCGTCATCTTGACCGCGCGGCAAGATCTGAGCGATAAACTGCACGCCTTCAACGACCTGCACGTCAATGATTACCTGACCAAGCCCTTCAACAGTGATGAGCTGATGGCGCGCGTGCGGGCGCTGATGCACAATACCCAGCAAGCGTTGCTGTCGCCGCTGACGCGTCTGCCGGGGGGCACGCAGATCGAGCGGGCCATCGTGCAGCGTTTCGCGGCGGGGGCACCGTGGACCTTCGTCTACATCGACCTGGACCATTTCAAGGCCCTGAATGATGGCTATGGCTTTTGGCGCGGCAACGAGATGATTCGCCTGTTGACGCGGTCGGTGGTGGCGGCGACCGAGGCGTGTGGCAATCCAGCGGATTTCGTGGGCCACATCGGCGGCGAAGATTTCGTGGTGATCACCACGCCCGAGACGATCCATCCGCTGTGCCGCGACATCATCCGGCGGTTCGCGGCGAGCAGCCGACTCTTTTACCGCGCGGAGGATCTGGCGCGGGGCGGCTTCGTGGCGGTGGGCCGCGCGGGACCCGAGCAGGTGTTTCCGCTGGTGACGGTCTCCATCGCGGTCATTCCCTCGACCCAACTGCGCGCGGGCGTGACGCTAGATGACCTCAGCCAGCGCGCCGCGCGCATCAAGACGCAGTCCAAGGCGGCGGCGGGCAACTGCTACATCATCGACGGCGAAGACGAGGTCTACTGCGATCCGTAGGGTGGGAGGAATCGCGCCCTTGCTGGCTTAGCCTGCGCAGGCGGGCTTCGCGATCCCAGTCGCGGGTTCACCCGCTGGCTCTCTCTTCGCCACGCGCGATTACGCTCATGCAAGACCCCATCCGCGCGGGCTGGTCTGCCCCTCGCTCCCCCCGCTCCTCACGCGATCCATGCGCGCCATTGCTCAGAGAGGGGCTTGCCCAGCAGTTTCAGATAAACATCGGCCTTGCCATAGAAGATGAGCAGGGCTTCTTTGTAGATGTCGAGTTGTTCTTTGACCGACAGCGACCAATCGGCTTCACGCTGAATGGGGCGGGCCAGGTCGTCGTCGCTCAGCGCCGCGAGGGTCGCGTGCAGGTCGGCATCCATGCTGGCGTACCAGCCCTTGAGGACGGCGACGCTGCCCATCAGCAGCGGCTCGGGGTTGTGGTAGCCAAAGTCGTGTTGCCCCGTCTTGAAAGATTCGAGGTAGCCGTACTCCGTCTCGCCGATCTCGCGGCACAGCGCGCCCAACGGCTTGCTCGCCTCGGATGGCGCGAAGCTCAGGTCCGCGTCCGTCAGCAGATCCAGCATCTGATCGCGCAGGGCCTGGTAGTGCGCGAAGGTGGGGTAGTGGTCGGTCATCAGGCGATTCATGACGTTGTCTCCTCCGTATGATCGGCTGCTCTGGCAGCCACAGTATCACTATATGGACGTATTCTGGACACCCCGTGTCAGGATTTCATGCTATGCTGTTAGCACCATCCTACAGACCGGAGGCCCCCTATGCGCGGTGATCGCTTGCTCTCTATCTTGCTGCTGTTGCAGGTGCATCGGCGCATGACGGCGCGGACCCTGGCCGAGCGCATGGAAGTCTCGGAGCGCACCATCTATCGTGATGTCGAGGCGCTGGGGCGCGCGGGCGTGCCCGTCTATACCGAGCGCGGCCCCAACGGCGGCTGCGGCCTCATCGACAATTATCGCACGAACCTGACAGGCATGACCGAGATGGAGATCCGTACCCTCTTCATGGCCGGGGCCTCGAAGCAATTGGCCGACCTGGGGCTAGACAAGGCGCTGGATGGGGCCTTGATCAAGATGCTGGCGGCCATGCCCTCGGCCTTCGCACGCGACGCCGAGCATTCGCGTCAACGCTTCCATCTCGACTCCGCAGCGTGGACGCAGACCAATGAAGAGGTGCCGCACCTGCGCGCCATCCAGACGGCGCTGTGGGAGGACCGCGAACTGTGCATTCGCTATTGCCGCGACGATGGTACCTTCGTGGAGCGGGTCGTGCAGCCGCTGGGCTTGGTCGCGAAGGGCAGCATCTGGTACTGCATCGCGGATGCCGAGGGGCAGCGCCGCACCTATCGCGTCTCGCGGATGCGCGGTGCCGAGGTGCTGACGACCAGCTTCACCCGCCCGCCGGACTTCGACCTGCCGAGTCACTGGGCGACCTCCTGCGCCGAATTCAAGGCGAAGATCCCCCGGCACGCCGTCCGCGTGCGCATCTCGCCCAGCGGCTTTCGCCAGTTGCACGGCAACGTCACCGCTGACGTGCCCGTGCCGATGGGCACCGACTGGCACGACGTCACCCTCACCTTCGAGGCGTGGCACGAGGCCCGCAACGCGCTGATGTGTCTGGGTGCCGAGGTCGAGGTGCTGGAACCCGCCGATCTGCGTCAGGCCATTCAGGAGCGCGCCGCGCAGATCGTCGCCTTCTACGCCGCCAAGGGCGACGCCGCGTCGGAACCCGCGCCGCGCGTCCCCCAGCTCGTCTAGTGCCCCCGGAACTCCCATGCCCCTAGCCCTCCGCGCCTGCTGCTGCTATACTATCCTCGGAACGCGCGATGCAACCACACCAGAGGGGAGGGTAAGGGACCGATGCCACGCAAAGCCAAGCCGCGCGACCCGCCGTTCGAGCAACCCGGCCTTTTCCCCGCGTGGGAGGCCACCGCGCCCACGCCCCCCGAGCCGTCGCCGCTGGCACCCCTGCCGCCCATCGATGGCGCGACCTCGCTGGCGGGGCTGGCGCTGCCTTATCGCACCTTCCTCATGCTCAGCGACCATACGGCGCACACCATCGACTGCTTTCTGTCGGATCTGCGGTTGCTGGCGCGGTTCCTGGGCAGCGAGACGGCCATCCGCACCGTCACACGTCAGCAGTTAGTTGATTGGTTGCTCTTCTTGAAGTGGGGCAGTGAGTTGCACCCCGCGCCCAAGACGGTCGCCCGCCGCGTCACCTTCCTGAAAAATTTCTTTGGCTGGCTGGCGTCGGCGGGGGTGCTGCACGACAATCTGGCGCAGTCGCTCGTCTTTGCCCGCCCACTGCCGCCGCTGCCCGACCTGCTGCACGAGGACGAACTGACCCGCCTCGTCGCCGCGTCGGAGCTCGATGCCCGTTGCCACCTGCTCGTCCTCTTGACGCTGGAGGGTGGCTTGAAAAAAGAGGAACTCCTCGCGCTGACGCCTGGGCGGGTGGACCTCAGCGACCCCGCCGCGCCGAAGGTGGCGATCACGCTGGGCCACAACCGGCCCCAGCGCGACCGCCTGGTGCAGTTGCCCCCCGCATTCACGGCGGCCTACGAACGGTATCTGCGGCTCTACCAGCCGCAAGAGGTCATCTTTGACTGCACCGACCGCAACCTGACCTACGTGCTGGCGCGGGCCACCAAGCGCGCGGGGCTGGCCAAGCGCGTGACGCTGCAACTGCTGCGCGACGCCTTCGCCGTGCGCCAATTGCGCGCGGGCACCTCGCCCGAAACCCTGCGCGAAAAGCTCGGCCTTTCCGATGAAGCCTGGTATGAATCCCAGGTGAAATATCGCAAGCTCGCCTTCCCGGTCTGATAGATTTTTTTGGAGGACGCATCCCCATGGCACTCGATCCGTCGCCGCTCTCGCCCCAGCCAACCCCGCTGCTGCACCCAACCGATCCGGTGCCGGGGCGCGGCTCGGCGCTGGTGGGCGCGCTCATCTCGGTGGCGCTGGCCGTGGTGGTGGGCGTCGTCTCGGTGCGGGCGGGCACCGCGCTCATCTTCCTGCCCCAGGGGGTCGGCGCGAATGCCCAGGCAGTCGTCGATCAATTGCCGCAGATCCAGGGCTTCGACTATTACTGGTCACGCACATTCCGGCCAACGACCTATGGCTATGACCAACCCAGCATCAATGCCAAGAACCTGGCCGAGCAGGCGAAAAACTATCACATGAATCTGGTGGTCATCACCGTCACCGCCAATGAATCATATCAAGGTGGCGTTTTCAGCCCCGCTGTCACCTATCAAAAAAACGCGGATACCTACCCCGACCAAACGTACATCGATCTGATCAAGGCAGCCCAGGCGGCGGGGCTGACCCCGGCGATCAAGCTTGACATCCGTGTGGTCGATGCGGCGAACCACGACCCATCCTCCACGACCGTGGGCACTGGGTTCACCTCGGGCACCGAGGCCCTGTGGTTCAACAACTACGCCGCCTTCGCCGTGCATTATGCCCAGATGGCGGAATCGCTGAAGGTGCCGCTGCTGATCATCGGGCACAACCTCGCCATCATCGCCACCGATGACGCCACGACCACCTATCCCAAACCCAAAGCCTGTGAAACCTTCACCAACTGTTATGGGCGTCGCGACCTAGAATGGCGGCATGTGACCAGGGCCATCCGTGAGGCGACCTATACCCCCTTCGGGAACAAGCAACGAGTGACGGCGGGCGGCGACTACCATGGCGCGCTGACCTTCGCCGCGACCGTGGGCACCGCCGCCACCAATGACGGCATCCTCGACACCCCCGAATATTCGACGATCACGTGGTGGGACGCGCTCGACATCATCGGCATCGATGCCTATTTCCCGCTCACCAAGAGCGCGGATCTTTCCGCCGCCCAACTGAAGGATGTGTGGGAAGGGAAAGACCCCAGCGCCAACGTCATCAACAAGGCAGGCTATGTCGCCGCCATCAAAAAGGTGCATGACCGCTACGTCAACCTGCCGGTGCTTTTCACCGCTGCGGGCTACGAAAGTACCACCGGGGCCAATGGCCGCCCTGGTACACAACCCAACGTCAATGGCGTCCCCGACCCTGGTGAGCAGGTCAGCGACATGCAGGCGCTGTTGGCGACCTTCACCAGCAAGCCCTGGTGGTTGGGCGTCGTCTGGGCGTCAGACTACCCGGTCGCGCCACGCTCCGCCGCGTCGGATGCCAGCATCACCGGCCCCAACAACGTCGCACTGACCGAGCCGAACTGGGCCACCAACACCGAATGGGCGGGCGACTGTCTGCAAGACGCCCAACCCCTGTGCCCGAACCCCGAAAAGGACGCGGGCAAATGGCTACGTGGCTTCTATAAGCCGGTGCCCCTCCCCGACATCTTTTGGCAAAGCCTGCACGTGTGACAGGTGGTTCGGCGCGCCTAGCCCTTCGCGCGTTCGCGGGCGCGCCAGGCGGCGTAGAGGGCGATGGAGCCAGCGATGGCGGCGTTGAGGGAATTGATGTTGCCGCGCATGGGCAGCGACATCAGCATGTCGCAGTGTTCGCGCACGTTGCGGCTGAGGCCCTTGCCCTCGCTGCCCACCACCAGCACCAGGGGACGGTCGAGGTCGATCTGCTCGAAGGTCGCCTTGGCCTCGCCCGCCAGGCCGATGGACCAGACGTTCGCCGACTTGAGGGTTTCGAGGGTGCGCGAAAGGTTCGTCACCTGGGCGACCAGCAGATGCTCGATGGCCCCAGCGGAGGTCTTGATGACGGCGGGCGTCACCCCGGCGGCGCGATGCTCGGGCAAGATGATGCCGTGCGCGCCGACGGCCTCGGCAGTGCGGATGAGCGCGCCCAAGTTGTGCACGTCCTGCACGCTATCGAGCGCCACCAGCAGGGGCGGCTCGTTGCGGCTGGCGGCCAGCGCCAGCAGGTCGTCGACATCTGCGTATTTCCATGGCTTGACCAGCGCGATGACGCCCTGATGGTTCGCGTTGCGCGTCAGTTGGTCCAGTCGGTCGCGGGGCACCTGCTCGACCACCACGTGCAGCTTTTGGGCTAGCTCCATCACCTCGGCCAGGCCCACCTCGCGCGCGCCCAGCGCGACCATGATGCGTCGCACGCGGCCACCGACCTCCATCGCCTCGACGACCGGGTGACGCCCCCAGATGATATCTTGCATTTCGCTCATGTTTTTGTGTTGTCCATCCTG
Organism: Ktedonobacterales bacterium; assembly: GCA_038234855.1. Classification (GTDB taxonomy): domain Bacteria; phylum Chloroflexota; class Ktedonobacteria; order Ktedonobacterales; family JACDGC01; genus JACDGC01. Next base: position 8,951 of record JBBQSR010000023.1, read on the forward strand.
TCGCTGTTTTCGCCCATCAGCATACCACAGCCCCCTATGCACGCCGCCACCCTTGCCGATATAGGGGAGGGTAGGCGCGCGAGATGACCTGCGCGCGCTGGAAGCGTGGGCACACGGATGAGGCGGCTTCCCCACTTCAACAAGGAGCTTTGATTCGTGAAGACCAATCGTTCCCTCGCATCCCTCTTGGCCCTGGGCGGCCTGGCTTGCACGCTGTTGCTGGCGGCCTGTGGCGGCGGTTCCTCGGCGGCGAGCAGCGCGGCCAAGACCGATGGGGCCACCAGCACGGCCACCGCAGCCACCGCGCCCTCGTCAGCCAACACCGCCTTTGCCAGCCCTGATGGCGTCTATTCGCTGAAATATCCCCAGGCTTGGTCGCCCAGCGCCATCAGCGCCGCGAATACCTCGGGCGCGATGACCTTTTTGTCAGCGGATGGCAAAGATATGTTCATCACTGCCCCGCTAGAGGTGCAGATCGACGCGAGCGGCTATGGCACCCTGGCGAATGCCTTCTTGACGGGGGCCAAGGCGACGGACATCCCCATGGGTAGCACGACCCAGAGCGCCACCTTCGCCTCGGGCACGTGGCAGGGCATCCAGGGGACGGCGACCTTCAATGGCGTCGCGTCGACCATCACCGAACTGGGACAGGACCACAATGGCAAGACCTTCCTGGTCTTTACCATCGCGCCGACCGCCTCGTCTGACAGCGATGGCAGCACGTATTTCCAGCCGATCCTCGACTCGCTGTCCTTCCTGAAGTAGGACGCGACTAGCTATTCGGCAGATCGAAGGCGTCAACAACGGTGTTGGCGCTGACGTTGGGTTCGGGAATCCAGTAGACGCGACCATTGGCGAGGTTGCCCAGGCCGCCACGCGCCCTGGCACCAAAGGCGGCAGTGGTGCCTGCCGGGGTGCGGACGACGCGATAGACATCCGCTGTGTCGTCGCCGCACACCACATAGGGCCGGTCCCAAGCGATGCTGGGGCTGGTGCAATTTTTTATCCACTGGGTCGTCGCCTGGCCGGTGGTGAGGTCATAGAGCGTGAGGGTGACGGTGTTGGCGTCGTCCCACACGAGATAGCGGCTGTTGAGGGCGATGGTGCCCGCGACCTTCGCCATGATCTGCTGCGGTTTGGGCTGGTTGAGCCACCACAGCCACGAGGTGCTGACGTTTTGCCCGCCCGTAAAGGCGGCGGTGCGATAGTAGAGCAGCCGATTCGCCAGCAGCACATCGCTGATATTCGTGGGCACGCTCAGCAGCGGGCGCGCCGTGCCCGTGGCGAGGTCGTAGGCATGCAGCAGCGTGGTCGTTTGGCCCGCGACGGGCACGGCCCAGACGACATCGGTGCCATCCGTGGCGAAGGCCGTGGCGAGCAGGGCACTGCCGCCCTCTTGCGTGGCGTCGTCGAGGACGGTCGCCATGCCGGTGGAAAGTTGCACCGCGACCAGTTGCCAGGCGGTGCCAAGGATGGTCGCCTGAGCATACACCGCCCAATCGCCCGCCGCGCCGAAGCGGGGGATGCCGCGCACCGAGCCATCCGACGCGGGCGACGCCTTGCCCAGCGCTGTCACCGTGCCGCCCGTGAAGGGCAGGTAGGCGAGCGCGGTGTTGCCCACCGCGTTGGGGGTGCCCGCCACCACCAGGCCCTTCGCCGTGGCGACCACCGCCGTGGCGCTGAAGTTGCCCAGCCGATATTCCTGCGTTTTGCCCAATGTCACCGTGCCTGTGCCCGTCGCGACGAGCGCGGCATTGGGCGTCGGCGTGCCAGGGATGGGCGTGGGGCCATTCCCACCACCTACCGCGCCACCCCCGACCCCCAGGTCGCACCCCGCGACCAACAGGCACAGGGCCAGCACTGCCAGCCAACCACGACGGGTATGCATCAACATCAGGCGAGCCTCATCAGCGAGTTATAGTGGGTGGGTCGGGGTTGACCGCTACGACAAGACATTCGCGGCGTTGAGCAGCCCGGTCAAGATGCTGGCGAGGCCCAGGAAGCCGAGGCCAAAGAGGCCCGCCAGCGGCGAGACGCCGCCCAGGGCCAGGAAGGCGACCGCGTTCATCGCCAGCCATATCAGCAGCAGGGCGATGCCATAGGTCCAGCGTTGGCCGTCCGACAGGCGACCGCGCCGCGCGATGGGTCGGTCGAGGGCGCGCACGACGAAACTGGTGAGGGTGATGACGGCCACCAGCCACACCACCGCGCCGATCGCGACAGCGATGGTGGGCGATTCCTTGAAGCCGCGCGTGCCCACCGCGCCCCCCAGGGCAGCGGCGCAGAGCAAGCCCCAATACAGTTCCACGGCGGAAAGCACCAGGCCCGCCTTGCCCATGCGCCGCACCAGGGGGCCACCCAGGTCGAACCACGCAGCTTGGCGACCCCGTCCCTTGGGCGGCGGCAAGATGCGCGTCGTCACCTCGACGCTCGGGGCGGCGGCACGCGGCACGGTGTAGCTGCCACGCTCGGGGGCCACGGCGATGGCGGCGGCGGTGATGGCCGGGCGCTGCTGCGTCGCGCCCATCTCTTGCGTCGGCACCAGCGCGGGGTCGATGAAGGGCAACGGTCCCGTTTGCGTGCCGCCGCCCATCGGTTTGCGGCCATATTCCAGCCCCATCAGGGCGCTGGCGAGTTCGTCTTGCAGGTCGCGCGCGGTCTGGTAGCGTTCGCTCGTGCCCATCGACATCGCTTTATCGATGATGTGGGCGGTGGCGGACGAGATGGCCGGGTTCAGCAGCCGCACCGGCACCATCGGTTCGCCGGTGTGGCCCGACTTCGACAGCAGCCGGTTGGGGGCCTCGGGCGGTTCGCGGCCCGCCAGCAGGGTATAGAGCGTCGCGCCCATGCTATATACGTCGGAGCGCGCGTCGGTCTTGCCCGCCGCCAGATATTGCTCGGGCGGGGCATAGCCAGGGGTGACGCCCTGCGCGGCCTGGTTCGTTGGCCCCATCAGCCCCAGTTTAGCCAGGCCAAAGTCGATCAACACCGGCACCCCCGCCGCCGTCAGCTTGATATTCGCGGGCTTGATGTCGCGGTGGATGATGGGGATCGGCTGGGTGTGCATCTCGTGTAGGGCGTCGCAGATGGGCAGCAGCCAGCGCAGCGCCAGCGCCTCATCGACGGGACGCCCCGTCTGGGCCATCGCTTGCGACAACATCTGTTCCAGGTCTTGCCCCTCGACGAAATCCATGATGAGGTAGGCGCGGCCCTGCTCATTGAAGTGGTCATAGCCGTGGGGGATGTTGGGGTGGCGCGACCGCATCAGCAATTGCGCTTCGAGGGCGAACTGTTCGCGGATGGCGAGATCGGGGTCGATGACTTCCTTGGCGGCACGTGGCGCGCCGGTGGTGAGGTCGGTGACACGATAGACCGAGGCATAGCCGCCCGTGGCGATCAAATAATCGACGCGGTAGCGGTTGGCCAGGAATGCCCCGATGAGCAATGCGGGCTGTGCCACGACTCCCAATCCTTCCTGCGGCCACCCCACGCGGGGGAACATGCTGGCTGGTTTCCCATGTGCCCCCTCAGTCTAGCGTATGGGTGGCGTGGCGTCAAATAGCGACCCTGCGGGCATGGTACCTATGTGCCACGGACGATGCTGCTGTGGGGGTGGCAATGCGACCGCGCGGGGCAACGGGACGGCTGGCGGGTGAGGGGGCAAGGCGGTTTCAACCGCCTGCCCCCTCGTGCTACATCCGCCAGTTCCTCCCCGTCGCACTACTCATCCGTAGGCGGGGTGAGGATGCGCGGGCTGGGGTGCTCGCCCAAGATGGCGTGCTCAAGCTGGTGCTTGCCCGCTTCGCTGACGAGGGCAAAGATCTTATCGGCAGGTTGCAGGAGGGTTTGGGTGGTGGGTACGCTGTTGCGTTTGTCGCGCACTAAGAGGGTGACGCTGTTGTCGGCGGGCAGCCCCATGGCGCTGATGGGCTTGCCCAAGATGGGGGCGTTCTCGGGGACGCGCACCTCGACGAGGTGCAGCCCCTCATTCGTCGGCGGGGTGATGTCGATGACGCGCCACAAGGGCACTTCTTCACCGATGGTTTTGAGGATGTCGTTGGTGGGGCTGACGACGATATCGGTGCCCAGGTCATAGAATAGCTTGATATTGGCGCTGTTGTTGACGCGGGCGATGGTGCGGCGGTGGCCCGCGAAGCCCGCCTTGGCGACCTGGCACATCACCAGATTGTCTTCATCCTCGCCGGTGACGGCCAGCAAATAGTCGGCGCGGGCGCAGCCGACGTTTTCGAGGGTGGCGACCTCACAGGCGTCGCCGCGCACCACCACGTCGCCCAGTTCGCGCTTCAACTGCTTCGCGCGGCCCTCGTCGCGTTCGAGCAGCACCACCTCATAGTCGGTGTCGGCCTCCAGCAACGAGCGCGTCAGGAAGTAACCGACGCGCCCGCCGCCACCAATGATGAAATATTGGCCTTTTTTGCGCGTCATGAGCGGTGCTCCTCGATGGTGTGCTGATGCTCGACGATCGCATCGATGGCGGCGTCGGGCACCAGATGGTCGCCCATCAGGTCGAAGTAGATCGCATCGGCACCAATGAGGGTCGGGCAAATGCTGTGGATGCCCAGCCCTTTATAGATCTCGTGGCGCTTGGGGTCGTAGATGCGACAGATGACCTGGGGTACGCCAAAGAGATGCTGGGCGACCTGCGAGGCCATGATGTTGCGATTGTCGCCATTCGTGACGGCGACGAAGATGGACGCGGAGGCGATGCCCGCGCTCACGAGCACGGTGGGGTCGGTGCCGTCGCCGAGGATGGTGCGCATCTGCTTGCCGTCATCCGGTAGGCGGCGAAAGGCATCATTTTGACTGTCGATGACACGCACATCATAGTTTTGTTCGGCGAATTGCTGGGCGAGCTGCGCGCCCACGCGACCGCATCCCATGATGCAGATGCGCTTGGGGCTGTCGGGGGCAGCCATAGGTGAAAAGCTCCTTAAACGGGCGGTGTGGCGTTGCGATGGGTTATCGTTGAGTAGTGTACCACGCTTTATCAGGAGCGCGATGGCGGGGCGATGCCGGAAAGATCCCAGGCGAAATCGGCATCGTCGCCCTCGCTGGAGGCCAGCCCACGACGCGCGCGCCACAGGCTGATGAGCGTGCCACGCGCGGCATTCGCGGCGTCGGGGCCGAGGTCGTGCAGCCGCGCGACGGCATGGGCGCGCACCAGCGGGTGCAGCCGCAGTTGGGGCCGCGCCTCGTCGCCGTCGGGTTCCACCAGGCCCAGCAGCACCATCGCTTCCAGGTCGGCGCGGGCCTCGGCGACGGTGTTGCCCGCCACGGCGGCGGCCACGACACTGGCATCCGCGAGGTCGATCAGGGGTTCCTCGAAGGCGGCGAGGGCGGCGAAGACGCGCCGGGGTTTGGGGAAAAGGGTCGCCTCGACGAACTCGATGGTCTTTTCGCCCGTCCGCAGCAGGTCGCCAGGCGGATAGACGGCGGAGCCAAGGTCCGCCGCCAGCTTGGGCAGCCGCACGCCGCTCTGCGCCGCGTAGCCCGCCGCCAGCCGAATCGCCAATGAGAGGTCGCTGAGGTTGACGCAGATCGCCTTCGCCGCGTCATAGTCGGTGAAGTCGAGGGTGCGCCCGCTGATCTCCATCCATTCGCGCAGATAGTTCAGCGCCTCATCCAGTTGGGGGGCGTCGAGGAAGATCTCGGTGATCTCGGGCATGTCCCAGTCGGTGCCGCTGCTGAGGATGAGGGTGGGGCCGTTGCCCGCGTCGTCGCGCGCGGTGAGGGTGCTGAGCGCCCGCGCGATGGGGAAGTCGGCGGGCACGTCGTCGAGCCAAAAGACCATATTCTTGCCGCGCACCAGGTCGGCGACCGCCGCCTCGCCCATCCGCAGCGTGGCGGTCATGGCGACGGCGGGGCCACCCAGGCGATCCAGCACCTCGATCAGCAGGCGGCGCAGTCCCCGGTCGCCATGCAGATCCGACGCCATGTGCCAGGAATAGCCATCGGTGAAGGTGCCCTCCAAACGGTGCGCCTCGATGGCCTGGCTGATGACGGCGTGCTTGCCGCCGCCAGGGGGGCCGATGACGGCGGTGGCCATCGGCCCATGGGCGCGCCGCAGCGCCGCCACCAGCGTCTCGAACTCTTGCTCGCGCCCGACGAAAACGGGGCTGGGCGCGGGCAGGTACGTGAGGACGGGCGGCGCGACGGGGGCGGCGGGCGCGACCACCGGCTCGACAGGCGTGACCGGCGGCGCGACGGGGGTGGCGACCGCGACGGGTGCCGGGGGCGTCGCCACGACCGCTGCGGGCGGGGGCGCGACGGGCGGCAGGGCATGCGTGACCGTGGGGCGTGGCCGTGTCACCACCACCGTTGCCAGCACGATGCCGACGCCGGCCAACAGCACCGCCACCACGAGGGGCGCGCGCAAGGCGAATAGCGCCGCCGCCAGGATGATGGCGGCAAACGCGCCGATGAGTACGGGAACGCCATTCGATGAGCGCATGAAACCAGTCCTTCCGTCAGTGAGGCACAAGGGGAGAGAGGAAACAATGGCAAGCGATGGCATTGTAGTCTCGCTCTGGCAGCGCGTCATCCCCTTGGGTACTTTCGGGGGAAGGCAGCGGGACTTTCAGGACCGCAACAGTCACCTGTGGGTTTTGACTACCACGAATGCTCCACAGATGCGTGTGTTTTGCTTCGAGGTGTGCGGCTTCTGGAATGTTTGCGCGCGGGCATATGGGTCAGCACATCATAGTCCAAGTCGAGCGATTTGCGCAGCAGCCATTCGCGAGCCGCCTCGGTCCATACCTCTCTCGCCGTGTGGCTCGCGTGGTTCGCCGCCATCGTCATGGCGCGCTGCACGTCAGGGGCCATCTTTACCCAGCCGAT
>JBBQSR010000024.1:0-15802 GCA_038234855.1 Ktedonobacterales bacterium
CGGGATCGTGGGCGCTGGCCGCATCGATGATCATGCTGGACCGCACATCCGTGACGCCCAGCTTCGCGAAGTGAGTCTGCCCCATGCCATTCCAGCGCGCGGGGCTCCCCGTTTCCAGTCCGCTGGCCGTGGGCAGCAAGACGACGCGTGCCTGGGCGGGTCCGCCCAGCGTCTCTAAGAGATAGCGATCCGTTTCGTCCATCACCGCCAGGTATTCCCCGGCCCCTACCAGCGCCACAGCCCCAGCCGTTGCGTGCGTTTGCTCCATGGCCATCCTCATTTCTCTTTACGCGCGTTTCCCTTGATTATGCGGATGTTCCCACGCGAGATGCAAGAGCTTCGCGGTTTTCGCTATCATCTGAGAGAAAGAGATTGAGTAGCGCGATCTGACGAAAAACGAAAGTGGGCACAGTATGAGCGAAATGGGACAGCCAGGGATCGTCGCGTTGTTGGGGTCTGGGGAAACGTCACCCGCTGGACGGCGCGTGCTGGAGCGGCTGCTGCGGACGCTGCCCGAGCCGCGCACCATCGCCGTGCTCGATACCCCCGCAGGCTTTCAGCCGAACCGCGAGCGCGTGGCGGGCAAGGTGGCCGAGTTCATCACCGAGCGGTTGGCCCAGTGGCACCCGCAGCCGCGCGTCGTCGCCACGCGGCGTGCCACGCTCGGCAGCGCCCTCGCGGATGCGGCGGTGCAGACCATCAGCACCGCGCGCTGTGTCGTGGCGGGTCCGGGTAGCCCGACCTATATGATCGATGAGTTGCGCGACACGCCGTACCTGGCGGCGATGGCGCGGGCGCACCGCGCGGGCGCGGTGCTCTATATCGCCAGCGCGGCGACCATCGCGCTCGGCACCTTCAGCCTCCCGGTCTACGAGATCTTTAAGGTCGGCGCGGAACCGTATTGGAACAACGGCCTCGACTTTTTCGCGCCCTTTGGTTTGCGGCTGGCGCTGGTGCCTCACTGGAACAACAGCGAGGGCGGGGCCGAGGTCGACACCCGTTTCTGTTATATGGGTGAAGAGCGGTTTACGCGGCTACGCGCGCAACTGCCCGAGGATGTCATGATCCTGGGCATCGACGAGCACACCGCGTGCATCCTCGATTTCGCGCGCGGCACCGTCATGGTGGAGGGCAAAGGCGGCGCGTGCATCCTGCATGGCGACGACTTGCGCGCCTTCACCACTGGCGAGCAATTTCCCCTGGCACTGCTCGGGGCGAATGCCACGGCACTGGCAGTGATGCCGCCCGCCACCGTTCCGCTCGCTCAGGAGGCCGCCCCCGTCGCTGAGCCGTTCTTGCTCGCCTGGGATGGCCCAGCCAGCCCCCCCACCGTTGCGCTTCCCCCGACCCTCATCGACGAATTGCTCGCCATTCGTGCCGACCTACGCGCGGCGAAGCAATGGCCCATCGCTGACCGCGTGCGCACGGCGCTGACTGACGCGGGTGTCAGCATCGAAGACACCCCCAGCGGGGCGCGTTGGCACCTAGACGTGCACTGAGGCCGCCTCTGTAGGGTGAGGTTAGGGACGCGCAGGAAAACGATGGCCCCGATGGTGTCGTGCATCGGGGCCATCCGCATGCCAGATGTGGCGCTTCACCCCGCGATCAGCTTGGCGACCTGGGGGGCCTCGTGAGCGATATTATAGAGCGTGCCGAGCAGGTCGTAGTTCATGCCGACGAAGTAGAGGTGCGGGATGCCAGGGACGACCGGCCCTTGCAGCGGTGGTCGCCCGCGCTCGTCCAGCGGCACGGCGGCGGCGAGGTAGGCGAGCGCGGGCTGGTAGCCCGTCGCCAAGATGACGCTGGCGAAATCCGCTGTGCTGCCGTCGGTGAACTGCACCCCCGTCGCGGTGAAGCGCGCGATGTCGCCCACCACGGTGATGTCGCCCGCCGTCGTGTGAGTCAGCAGGTCTAGCCCGATGACCGGGATGCCCGGCGCGCCCAGCAACGGGGTCGGTGGCTTGGGCACGCCCGCCCGCGCCTGACGGGCGGCGGAGCGCGCCAGCAAGGCCGGGGCGACGGCTGCGGTCAGCGCGCGGGGCATGGCCGCGATGAGGTGCCCCCATCGTTGGATGGGCAGCCCCAGCAGTTCGCGCGGCACCACATGCGCCCCCATGCGAATGCTGATGGTCGTCGCCACCCCTTGCTCGGCCAGGTCCACCGCGATCTCGGCCCCGCTGTTGCCCGCGCCGACCACCAGCACGCGCTGTCCCGCGAAGGGCGCGGCCCGCTGGTATTGGTGCGCCCAGACGATCTGCCCGGTGTACGCCTCCATATCGGGGAAGGTGACGGCGCGCGGCTGGCTAAAGATGCCCGTGGCCGACACCAGCACCTCCGCGTGCAGGTCGCCGCTGGGCGTCGTCACGGCCCAGCCCTCGCCGTCGCGCCGCGCCTGGCTCACCCGGCAATCAGTGCGGATGTCGAGGTCGAAGTGCCGCGCGTAATCCGTCAGGTAGTCAACGACCTGCTGACGCGAGGGATAGCGCGGGTAGGTGCGCGGCATGGGGTACCCCGGCAGCGCCGACAGTGCCCGCACCGTATGCAGATGCAACCGATCGTACAGATGCCGCCAGGTGGTCGCGGGGGCGTCGCCCGCCTCGAGCAGCGTCGCGCTGATGCCGCGTTGGCGCAAGCACGCGCCCGTCGCTAGCCCCGCTGGCCCTGCCCCCACGATGATGACCGTCGGTGTCACCATGGTTCATCCCTCCCTCATCATTGTGCGAGATTCCGCCTGAACTATACGATGTTTCCCCGCAAACATGCTACAATAGGGAAAAGAACCACGAGTTTTTTTCCGCCGGCCCCGCATGTTATGGAAAAGTTCCCGTGGATGCGCTATTATCAGGCAAGAGAGTACTCACGAGGTAGGAAGCAGCTTGACGACGAATACGAACGACACCACCGAGAGCAGCGCCGCCGAGGCGATGCATCGCTATTACGGATTGGCCAAGCACCAAGCGTGGGATGTCAAAAACCTTTCGTGGGGCAAGATCGCGCTGGTCCCCGAAACCTCTGGCTCCCCCGCCAAGCGTGAGCGCCGCCAAGCCCTCTGGCGCTCGGTCATTACCCAGCAGCTCCAGGCCGACGAACTGGCCGTGCAGGTTTCGGTGCAGCTCCAGACCGCTTCGAACGACCCCGAGGCGCGTCTGTACTACTCGACCATGACCCAGGACGAAGCGCGCCACTACGAAGCGTGGTCGCGCCTCATCGCCGAGGCGGGTGGCCCCTGCGAACCCGACCCGTACTTGATCCAACTCGGCAAGATGGTGCTCGATGCCAGCACCGTCGAAGAGAAGGTCTGGCTACTGCAAGTGACCTTCGAGGGCCTGGTCATCCCGCGTTTCCGCCAGATCGCGACCTCCGCGCCGGGCACCATCCTGGCGGAGATCTGCAACAAACTGACCATCGATGACGGCATCCACCACGGCGCGGGCGTGTGCTACGAGCGGATGCTGCTGCCCAAGGCGACCGCGCGTGTCAAGCGGCGCATCGAGAAGCTGAGCAACAAGATGTGGCCGCTCTACGTGCAGCACATCCTCTGGCGTCCCCGCGAGCGTGCCATGGTTGGCGCGATGATGCAAGACTACGACGCCGCCATGATCAAGCACCACAAGGCCAGCGCCCTGAAGCTGGCCGCTGACTTTGGCCTCTCGGTCGATTTGGTCGACGCCTAGCGCGACGAATGGGGCGAGCGCAGAGGCGAGAAGGGGGCCAGCGGGTCAATCCGCTGGCCCCCCTCGCTATTCACTCCGGCAAGCCCTCCGCAACCCAAGCCCCCTGGCGGCGCACCCACACCTCGCCATAGCCCGAGGCGCGCAGTTGCGCGATGGCCTGGGGGTGCCCCGCTTGCAGCAGCGTCGGCTGGTGGGCATCAGTATTGATGGTCATGCGGATGCCGAGCGCGTGGCAGCGGTCGGTGATCCATGCGCTCGGGAAGGGAGCGCCCGTGCGGGTGCGCCAGCCCGCCGTGTTGAGTTCCACGATGGTGCCCGCGTCGGCATAGGCCCGCAGCGCGCCCTCCACCAAGTCGCGGTACCAGGGCGCGTCTTCGTGGAAGTACTGGTCGTCGTAGTTGAAGCGCTTGATGCGGTCCATGTGCCCCACGATGGCGATGCCAGGCAGGAAGGTCGGCACCGTGCGTGCGATGGCGTAGAAATCCTCGGCCAGACGGCGAAAGTCGCCCTCGTACCAGTCATTCAACCCTTGCGCGAAGTGGTCGGGGCCAGCATCGAATTCCCACGGGGCACCCGTGTGCGGGTCGGTCCCCACGAAATGCACCGAACCGATGAGGTAATCGAACCCCTTGGTGAGGATCGTCCCCGTGAAATAGCTCTCGATGCCAGGGATGACATCGACCTCGGTGCCTAGGGCGATCTCGATCTGCCCCGCATACGCCGCCTGCAATCGCCGCACCTCGGCGACGTATTCATCCAGCTTGTCGGGGCGCAGGGCATAGCCATTCTCGAAGGGCACCGGGGCGTGGCTGCTGATGCCGAGCGAGGTCATCCCCGCCGCGATGGCGGCGCGCACATAGTCCTCGATCTCGCCTTGGCCGTCGCAATAGCGCGAGTGGGTGTGGTAATTCGTCGAGAGCGTAGGCCCGTTGGGCGTGGCTGCGGATGAAGACATAGTGAAGGGAAACCTCTTTTTGCCCTCAGCATATCACGTCGCTAGGGGGCGCTGTCCCACAGCGACGCCGGGGGCGGCGTGGGCGCGGGCGGCACGTCCGTGGGGGTGGGCGGCACCGTGGTGGCGGTGGGTGGTGGCGTGACGGTGGGCGGCGGTGTGTCCGTGGGCCAGAGCGTGCTGCCATTGCTGGGGTGAGGCTTGTCTTGTGGCGGCTTGGGGGGCGTCGTCGGCACGGTCTGCGTATGGTGGGGCGTGTCAATCGGCAGCAGCCTTAGGGTCTGCATCATCGATGCTTGCCCCGCGAGCGATGATGCCGCCATGATCGGCGCGGTCTGGTGGCTACGCAGCGACGCCGGCTGGAAGCGGCCCCCAAAGACGAAGAACATGCCAAACAGCAGCGCCGAACATGCCACGGTCGCGCACAGATACACACCCATCGCGCGCCGCGTGCCCTCCGCCGCCGGTTGGATGGGCGGCAACATCAGCCCCGCCAGGACGGCGGAGTCGATGGAGAGGGCGGGCTGTGTCGGCGCGCCGTTGCCCCAATCATCTGCGATATCGTCTTCCCCCGCGAACCAATCGGGGACCGTCAAAGCGTCTTGTGTTGCATCCCCCGCGAACCAGTCCAGCGGCTCGGTGATCTCACCATGCATGTTCCCCACCCCATCAACGCTCACGCGCCTTCACCCCATCATCGTTTTGATTATCGCCCATGCGGATGCGCGACCGCCACGAAACGGGACTTCTACACCACGATCTTGGTTGCTTTTCTCGCGTGAGCTAGGGGTGCATCCCGCAAGTTCCTCACCAAGGTTGGGCTGGGTGATGGGGCCTCAGCGCATGCCTAGTGCGCCGAGAGCTTGCCGCCAGGTGGGCGAATTGACCTCCAGCAGGTGTAGGTCGGCGCGGGGCAGCACGAGCGGGATCTCGGCGAAGGGTGAGTCCCAGCGCCGCACCGCCGCGATCAGGTCATCTAGCGCGTCACGCGCCCCCTGGCGGATGGCGGGGGGATACTGCATGTCGATCACCGCGTCGGCGAATTCATCTTCATCATAGATGCGGAAGGTGGTGGACGGGTCGGCGTGCAGGTCCAGTTCCAGGTCGATGAACTGAAAGGCGTGCGCGCCAGCGGCGGGCGCGACCCACGGCATGGTGACATCGCAGTAACAGTGGCTCAGTTCGCCGTGCTCATCATAGTTCGCCGAGATGGCGTACCAGCGGTCGGGGTAAAAGAATTGCAGGTGGTCGCGCCGCATCGCCCAGCCCTGGTTGCGGTGGATGTAGGTGCCGCGCGGCTGCCAAAAGGCATGGCGTGTCGGCGTCTGTTGCAGGGCAAAGACGGCGTAGTGCCCCCACAACAGCCCATTATATTTGCGCTTCTCGACGACAAAGGATGATGGCCGCACGCGCTTATTGCTCCAATCCCACGCCCCATTGCTGGGTGCAGGCTTCACGATATTCGGCGCTCGACGGATCGAGCGTCTGCCAGTCGGTGCGGATGAGCCGGGGGCCAATGGCCGCGAAGGGGCCCGTCCACGCCTCGGCATGGGCCGCCAGCGCGTCCAATTCCGCGAATGCCTCGGCGTGCAGATCGCGCAGCGTCGGGTTCAGCGCCTCGGCACGGGCATAGACCTCGTGATCCTTGGTAAAGACCGTGCGATCCGCTCGCACGACGACATCGATGTAAAGGTCAGTATAACGCATTTCGGGCGCGTCGGGAAGGACCGGCGGATTCGGCAGCACGATGTCGCAATAGCAGCCCGCGAAATCGCCCGCGCCATCATAGAAGGCGTGGATGACGTACCAGCGCCCCGGCCAAAAGAACGCGACCGCGTGGTTGCGCGCCTCCCAGGTGGCTGGTCGCCAGTGCATCGGCACGCCCAGGGGCGTCCACACCGTCGCGCAGCGCGGATCGATGGGCAGATGAAAGCCGCTCCATTGCCCCCACTGCGATCCGTCGGGCAACACTTTGTACACTTCCACTGGTGTCAGCATCGGCGTCTTCCCCTTTTTCTCTCTCATGGTAAGCGAAAAAGCGTCGGGCGTCAACGCATTGCGCCGCCGCCGCGCCGTGAGATATGATGGGATGGATTGTCCCCAGAAACGTCAGATGATGAAGGAGCCAGGCACCTATGCGCATTTTGGTGACGGGCGGCGCGGGCTATATCGGCAGCGTGATCGTCGAAGAATTGATCCGCTTGGGGCACGAGACGACCGTGTATGACTCGCTGGCGCGTGGCCACGCCGGGGCGATACATCCCGCCGCCACGCTGGTGCGCGGTACCGTGGGCGAGCGCGAGTTGCTGGCGGCGACGCTGCGCGAGCGCGAGATCGAGGCCATCATTCACATGGCCGCCTTCATCGAGGTCGGCGAGTCGATCCAGCATCCCGAGATATTCTTTCAAAACAATGTCGTCGGCAGCCTGGAAGTGCTGCGCGCGATGGTCGACACGGGCGTCAAGCATCTGGTGTTTTCCTCCACGGCGGCGCTCTATGGCGACCCCGAGCGCATCCCCATCACCGAAGACGACGTGACCCAGCCGACGAACCCCTATGGCGAGTCGAAGCTGCTGGTCGAGCGCATGCTGCGCTGGATGGCCGACATCCACGGCATGACTATCACCGCGCTGCGCTACTTCAACGCGGCGGGCGCGACCGAGATGAATGGCGAAGACCACACCCCCGAATCGCACCTCATCCCCATCGTGCTGCGTGCCGCGCTCAGTGGCGAGGAACTGCGCATCCACGGCACCGACTACCCCACCAAGGATGGCACCTGCGTGCGCGACTTTGTGCACGTGCTGGACCTCGCCCAGGCACACGTGCTGGCGCTGGGCCGCCACGAGCCAGGGCTGCGCATCTATAACGTCGGCAGCGGCACCGGCTACTCGGTGCGCGAGGTGATGGAAACGGCGGGGCGCATCACCGGCAAGACGCTGCGCATCGTCACGGGGCCACGCCGCGCGGGCGACCAGATCGCCACCGTCGCCTCGGCAGAGCGCATCCGCGCGGAGCTCGGCTGGCAGCCGCAGCACGCGGGGCTAGATGAGATCATCGGCAGCGCGTGGCGATGGCGACTGGCGCACCCCGAGGGCTATAGCAGCTTGTAGCGCCGTATGCTACAATGTGCAGAGCGAACGTGCGTCAGGTTTTTTGCGAACGCCCGTCAGGTTTTTTCGCGGGGGAAGGGAGGACGCCCATGCCCACCATTCTCGTGGTCGATGACGATGCCGAGGTCGCGGATGTCTTGCGCCTGGGGCTCGAGCAGTCCGGCTTCGCGGTCGTCGTCACGCTCGATGGCACGCAGGCCCTCGACCTCATGCGGGCACGCCACTTCGACCTCATCATCCTCGACGTGCGTATGCCAGGCATGAACGGTTTCGCGGTGCTGCACCAGGTGCGCGCATGGGAGCCACGCCCCTGCATCATGGTGCTCTCGGCGGATGGCAGTGCCGCCGAGCAACGCCGCGCCCGCGTCGCGGGGGCCGCCTCGTACCACCTCAAGCCGTTTCGCATCCGCGAAGTCGTCCAGCAGGTGCAATCGTTGCTGCAAGCCGCCTGCTAGCGGCCCGTGCCACCACGAGGGGATCTGATGCGGTGGCATGGGCCGCAGCCGAATCTTCGTCATTTTTATGAAGGAAGCGGGGAATGTTATGAAGACGCCATATGGTCGCCACATCCTCTTGGTCGAAGACGACGCGGAGACGCGCCAAGATCTGAAGGCCTATCTGGAACGTAACAGCTACATCGTCCTCGCCGCCGAAAGCGGCAGCAAAGCCCTCGACATGATCACGCGCACCCTGCCCGACCTCGCCCTCATCGACATCAATCTGCCCGATATCAACGGTTTCGAGGTGTGTCGTTTGCTCAAACGCTACGCCGAGGTCCCCATCATCTTCCTCACCAAGGAAACCGAGGAAGACACCAAGGTGCTGGCGCTCGAACAATTCGCCGAAGACTACATCACCAAGCCCTGCGGCTACCGTGAGCTGGTGGCGCGCATCGGGCGCGTGCTACGCCGCTTCCGTGGCCCCGCTGATGAGTCGTATGCCGAGATCATCGTCGACGAGCACCTGCGGCTGAACTTTTCGCAGCATTGGGTCGAGGTGCAGCACCAGCAGGGGCAGCGGCGCAACATGCTGACGCCCATCGAGTCGCGCATCATGCACGTGCTCATCCGCAATGCTGGCCGCGTGATGACGACCGAGGCCCTGCTGGCACGCGTGTGGGCGGGCGACGAAGACGCGTACCCCGAGGGGCTGCGCGTCCACGTGCGCCGTCTGCGCGTGAAGATCGAGGAGAACCCCGCGAAACCCGCCTACATCGTCACCGAGCGCGGCCTAGGCTATCGCTTCGCCGCGACCATCAAGGGGCAGGTGCTGGCCCATGCCTACGCCACCGTCGAAGCCTGACGCGACGGCTGAGGCTGAGGCGGATATCTTTGAGGATACCCGCCGTTTGTTTCATGACCTGCGCGGGCGGCTCTCGGTCATCCTCAGCGCGGCGGATGCCTTGCGTGCCGATGCCCATGGGCTGTCGCCCGCCCAGGCCGACCAGGTGGCCCGCCTGGAAGCGACAGCGACGGTGCTGCAAGCCGCGCTCGCCAGCATGGGCACGCGGCTGCTAGATACGCTCGCCTTCACCCCCGCCTCGCGGCTGATCTGGGTCGCGCGGTGCCTGGGTACGCCGCGCGTCGACCTGTCGGTGCTGCGCACGCTCTTGGCCGAGATGTCCACCGGCTATCCGCTGCATGACCTCGACAGTGTCATCATCGTCGCGGAGGCCGAGGCGCTGCCACGCCTCCGCACCGCCTTCACGCGGCTCGATATCGCGGTGCGGGTGGCGACCGCCCCCGCCGACGTCGGCTTTTTGCTCGATGAAGCGTCCTGCGGCATCATCGCCATGCAGCCCCCGCCCAACGTCGACGGCCAATGGTGGCGGCTGTTGCGCACGCTGCTGCAAGGTTCGCGCGATCAGCCCTTACTGTTGCACCTCGCCCCCAAGGACGCGGTGGCCATGCAACGGACGGCGGGCAGGTGAAACTGCGTGGCAAGGGGACGGCAGAGGCGTTCAGGTACGGTTTCAACCGCTCGCCGTCCCCGCCCCCCGGCGCTGCCCGCCACGCGCTCTCGCCTCATTCACACCATCGCACTACTCTGTGGGGGTGCTGGGCACGACTTCGTAGAACTCGATGCCGCCCGCTGCGGGGCCACCCGCGCCACCGGCATTGCTGTGGCTGTGCCCCATGGCGAAGGCGGGGCTGGTGGCCCAGGCCTCGTAGTCGGCCTTGGTCGCCCAGCGGGTCAGCACGACGTAGTGGCCGGGCGTGGCTTCGTCGCGCAGCACATCCATTCCTTGAAAGCCCTGCATGCTGTCGACCAGGCCCGCGCGCTTCGACCAACTGGCCTCGAAACCCGCCGCGCGCTCCGCTGGGACGGTGACGTGAAAGAAACTGACGATCATGGGGTATGCTCTCCTCTGCATGCACGTTGGCATGAAAATCCACTTGCCCTCACAGTATGACCACGATCGCACGCGGATGACAAGCGGGAAAAACCCTGACAGCGGCACTGGGCAGCGTGTCGGGAAAAGGGCGAGACGTGGGGCTTATGGCACCACCGCGACCACAGAGGAGCCGCCCGAGGTCGTGATCTGCACATGGACGGCGCTGCCCGCTGCGGGGGCGCAGCCGCTATAATCGCCACAGGTGAGGGTGCGCGAGCCACGGGGGGCCAGCACGATGGGGATGATCTGGGAATTCGTTGTCCCCGCTTCGTCGACGGTGATGGTGGCCCAGCCAACCAGCACGCCGTTGCCGCCATTGATGAGGCGCAGCCCCGAGGTCGCGTGCACCGTCGCGCACGCCGCCTCGCCCGCCGTGGGCAGTGTGCAGGACAATTGCAGATGCGGCGGTCCCCATGGCGGATAGATCAGCGCGACGAGCGCCAGCAGCACCCCCACGATGGCCAGCCGCACGCCCAGCCGCCCCCTCCCCGCGAAACGCGCGAAATTCACCGGATCGAGCCGGACGAGGTCGGTGTCTCGCCGCATCGCTTCCTCGGCGACGGAGACGTGCACCAGGGCGCGTTGCGCCTCGTCGAGCCGTTCACGGGTGGTGCGCTGCACGCGTGAGATAGTGACGATGGTGCCACGCAGGGTGTTGGCCACGCGGTTGCCGGGGCGGCGCGCCAGCCCGAGTTTGTCGCCTTCCCATGCGGCCAGCAGGTCGCGCGCGGCGGCGGCGCGGCGGGAATAGCGGCTCAGTTCGTCTTCGAGGGCGGCGAAGAGGGCGTTTAATTCGCTGGCCTTGCGCAGCGCCGTCTGCACCTGATGGGCGCGGCGCTGCCCCGGCGCGGTGCGTGCCAGTCGCTGACCGCGCTGCGCCTCGGCGCGGCCCTGGCTCAGCAGCCGTTGCGCCGCCCGCTGGAGCGTCCCCAGCCCCCGCCGTGCCCGGCGCAGTTCGCGGTTGGCGCGGCGCAGGTGACGGGGCGTGATCTCCTCGGGGGTCAGGTTATTCAGGCGCATCGGCTCTACCAGCCGGGTCGCGTTTTCGAGCGAGGTGGGGGCCGTCTCGAAGGCTTCGTGCGCCGCACCCAAGCGTTCATCTTCGGGCATGGTCGATGTCGTGACCTCCGCCTGGGCATGGGCCGCTTCGTGCGCTGGGGTAGCATGATACATACAACACGATCCCTCGATCATTTCGCTGACGCTTGACACCATCTGGCCACATGATATCAGCATAGCGCGTGCCTGGCAAGGGCAATAGCCCGACCGCTTTCTCGGCCTCATCCGCGTGGTATCGAAAATGCGATGAGGTGTCGATTATGCTAGAGGTAAGAACATCATCATGCCGCAGGGGCAGGGATCTGCCCAAGGGCGCGGCGATGCAAGGAGGTCGCAACCGTGACCAGCACTGGCCCAACTGTTTCGTCTCTCAATACGCTGCTCATTTTTCTCATCGGCTTTGGCTCCATCGGCGTGGCGCGTGGCCCCCGACGCGAGATTTGGACGCTGTGCGGCATCACCGTCGCCATCCTCTTCCTCTCGTTGGGCGGCGTCGAGATCGTCAAGCAACTGCCGATCCGCGTTGCGGCGGGCTTTTTGGCCATGTCGGGCAACCAGGACGCGTCGAATAGCACCGCGTCGCACCCCATGGGCGATCCCTGGCCGGGCATCATGCTCTGGGTGAGCACGTTGGCGTTGGTCGCGATCGCGTATCTGATGGCCCTGCTCGGCAAAAAAGAAGAGAAGCGCGATTTCGGCAACTATGCCAGCGGCTTTTTGATGGGCGCGCTGAATGGGGCGTTCATCTGCGTCTTTCTCTTCAGTCAGGGCGGCTTCAATGACCTGACCATCAAGTTCCCCGATGGACCAACGGCGCGGACCGTCATCGCGCCCCTCATCCTCATCGGCCTGGCGGTGGTGTTTATCGCCATCATGGCCATGCGGCCAAAGCCTGCCAGCAGCAGCGGCAGTGGTAAGGCCACGACGTAGTTACTCAGTGATCGGGAGGCATGGATGCACTCACCTTTCAGCGCGGCCCCGGCGCAGCCCCAGCCGATGCCACAGCGGCACCCCACCTTTCGTGGGCAGGCGGCAGGCGAGGTCGTCGTCTCGATGCGGCGCGCCTCGCTGGTGGCACTGCTGCTGCCGGGCTGGCCGATGCTGGTCGGCCTGGGGCTGCTGGGCGGCCTCGTGCTGTGGCAGGTCAGCGGCGGCTTGCCAGGGCCAGCGGCGGCGACGCTGAGCGTGCCACTGGCCCTAGCGACGCTGTCCGCCCTGTTGTACTGGGCCGTCACGCATGCCACGCCGTGGTGGTTTCACCTCGCCATCATCACCAATCAGCGCGTCATCCTCAGTCAGGGCATCGTGCGTTCGGCGGTCGCGGCCATCCCACTGGCGGATGTGCAAGCGGTGGAGGTCGAGCAGCCCGACTGGCAAGAAACCTTGCTGGGCTATGGCCGCGTCAAGGTCGCCAGCGGGGGCGGCACCCCCATCACCTTCCCCATGATGTCGCGACCGCGCGCCTTCGCCGAGGCCATTACTGGGGCACGGACCACGCATTTGCCGCCCCGCCGTCCCTCGCCCACCGTGGCCGATGACACCCTGCAAGGGTTATTGACCCGCATGGGCCAGGGCGAAACGCTGCCCACAATGCCCCTGCTGGACGCGTGCCTGACGCGCGACTGGCCGCTGCGCCGTGCCAACGCGCGGGCGCTGCCCCCCGGCGAGACGGTGCTGGGGGTCGTCAGCCGCCACTGGTGGGCGCTGGCGCGGCAGCTTGGCGCGCCGCTGGCCCTGGTCGCTGGGGCCGGCGCGGTGGCGCTGGTGGGCGTGTGGGGGCACGTGACGGCCTGGCCTGTGACGCTGGCGCTGGGCAGTGCGGGGCTGGCCTGGGGCCTGGTGCTCTACCTCAATTTCGTGGATGACACCTTCGTCTTCACCACGCGGCGCATCATGACGGTCAAGCGGCGCTTCTTCATTTTCGCGAGCGACGAAGAGTTCATCAGCTATGACAAGATCCAGAAGAGCGAGGTCGTCTCGCTGAGCCTTTTCGGCAGACTCTTGCGCTTTGGCGCGGTCGAGATCGCCGTCAGCGGGCAGAGCGACCCACTGCTGCTGGATATGGTGCCCTATCCGTCGCTGGTCTACGCGGCGGTGGAGCGCAGCCGCGTGCTGGCACAGAAGCGCACCGGGGTCGCCACCGCCAACCGCGAACGCGCCGAGATCAAAGAGTGGTTCGCCGAGGTGCTGGCCGAGATGGTGGTGGCGACCCCCGAACTGCGCGGCCAGCCGCTGGAAGACGCGCTGGTGCGAACCTATGGCGAGGGCATGCGGCTGGTGGTGCTGAGCGACGCCCTCGTCGTGCCGGGCTATCCCCCCGGCGTCGTCGTCTCGCAGAGTCCGTCGGCGGGGTCGCGGGCGCTGCGCGGCGGCGACATCTCGGTGATGCTGAGTCGCTCGTGAGCCGTCAGCGCGCCACAATAGCGGGTTCTTCGCGGGGGGCCGCTTCGGCGACGCGGTCCACCGCCGCTTGTCGCGCCATAGCTCGGCGGCTGAGCACCCCCGGCACGATGATGAGCGCGATGAGGATGACGCTGCCAAGGCCAGCGAGTTGCGGCACCGATGCCCCGCGCCCCCACGCCGTCGCCGACAGCGCGCCCGCCCCCAGCAGCAGCAGACTGTACAGCAGCCGCCCCGCCGCGATGGGCGGCAAGAAGCGGCGCAGCGGCATCCCCAGCATGCCCGCCGCGATGTCGAATGGGCTAGCCAGCGGCGACAGGCGCGTCAACGTCAGCACCAGCATCCCCTGATGCAGCAAGATCGCCTGCGCGGCGGCCAGCGTCTTGGCGCGGGCGGCGTGGCGGCGCATCTGGCGCTGCACGCGTGCCGCTGGCAACGCGATGTGTGCCGAGCGCACCGCGACGTCTGATCCCTGGCTCGCCCACGTCCTGGCCTCACGGCGTCGGCGCAACAGTCGTTGACCGTGCCGCCCCAGCAGCAGCGTCGCCCCGTCGCGCAGCGTCAGCGTCGTCGTCAGCACGGTCGCCAGCACGACGAAAAGGATCGGCCCATGCGGCAGCCGCGTCGTCAGCGCGCCCGCCAGCAGCAGCGTCGCCGTGATCGGCACCGGAAACCCGCCGATGCTAAAGCTTGCCAGCGCCGCGACGATCAGCACAAAGGCTGGCGCGGGCAGGTGCGCCGCCGCCGCGATCCACTCCCCACCATTCATAAGCGCGCCACCGTCCCCGTCGCCGTTTCTCTCAGCATAGCATCTCCCTGTTAAAACGCATGAGCGGGGGAAATGGATGCATGGGGATGGGCAGGCTTTACCGATGTGGCTGTGGGGGGCTGAGGCCGCTTAGCCATTGGTCCCGCTGCCGTTTTTCCGCCGCGCGAAGAGAATGTGTGGATGTGAACACCACACAGAGAGCGCAGCAGTTGACAGCATCCCCAAGGGATGCTACACTTAGAACAAGTGTTTCACGAATGCGCGGAGGAGACAACATCATGGCAGAGGTACGCACATCCCCCACCGCCTTTCCGCAAAATTGGCGCATGGGGCAAGACTTCGATCCGCAGCGGCACCTGATGCAGATCAAGGGCAAAGAATATCTGACGGTGCAGAATCGGTTGATCTGGTTCATCCGCGATCAGCGTGCCCTCATCGAGGCGGGGCTGGCGCAGACCTCGTACACCATCCAGACCGAGATGGTCGAGCACGACCGTGACCAAGGCTGGGCGCACTTCAAGACGCATGTGCGCGACGTGCTGGGCAACGAGGCGACGATGTACGGCTCCGAGTCGCAGCGCGACTTCCCCGACTACATCGAGAAGGCCAGCACGAAGTCGCTGGGGCGCGCCCTGCTGCTGCTGGGCTATGGCACCGCCTTCACCGCCGAGATCGACGAGGGCGACCGCGTGGTCGATGCCCCGATGCAGCGCACCAATGGCTACGCCGCGTCGACGAACCTCCGCCAGGCGGCCCCTGCCGCGCCCGCGCGCCCGACCGTGGTGCCGCCGCCCGTCCGCCCCGCGCCGCTGACCACGGCGGAAGCGATGGCGACCGACCGCCAGATTTCGAGCATCCGCAAGTTGTGCGCGGCGCTGGGTCGCCCAGAGCCAGAGGTCGCCACCCTCACCTTCGCCGCCGCCCGCGAGTTGCTCACCTCGCTCAGCCAGGCCTATAGCGAAGCGCGCCAGGCCAGCTAACCACCGCTGACCTGGCCCCCACGGCCACACCGACGCACACGAAAGGGGCACAGCATCATGCGCGGCACCCGCACTACCACCCGCCCGCTGACCAGCACGGACTATGAAGCGGCGTTACAGCAGGCGTGGTACGATCTGATCGTCGCCGAAGAGCGCGGCGCAGATGCCCCGACGCTCGAACGCCTCGTCGCGCATTACCTGAGCACCCTAGAGGCGCTCGTCGCGTCACGGCAGACCAGGGCGGCGCTCAGCCACCAATCCGCCGCCTGAAACGGCAACAGCCTGTTGCACCAGACCCCTCTGCCCGCCACACTCCCCACGGCGGACGAAACGGGCCGCGTCGTCCCCTGGCATTCGCTCCTGAAACGGTATAGAATCGTTATACCGATGAGGCGAAATCCAAAGGAGCGAACAGCGTATATGGCACAGCCGCAGGTTCCGGCGTGGGTCGCCGATGCCG
>JBBQSR010000025.1:0-15655 GCA_038234855.1 Ktedonobacterales bacterium
GTCAGCCCCAGGATCGCGCCAGTCAGTAACAGCCGTAAACCGCGCATAGGGAAGTCTCCTTCAGTGGTGCTTGACCCGCGCGCTCAAGACAGCATGCAGGTCCTCTAGATCATCGGCAGGTAACTCCATCAGAACAGTCAACAAGGCCCACAGGCGAACGCGATGGGGGTGCGCGCCGATGCGTGCGAGGGTGTGGTGCTCGAAGGGGTGCGGCAGGTGCGGCGCGCCGACATGGGCGAGGCCCTGGGGCGGCTCGGGGTCGCTCACCAGATAGCCCGGATGCACGCCGAAATAGCTCGCCAACTGATTACGCGTCTTGGCCGTCAGATGGGTGCGCTTGCCGTTTTCGAGCTGCGACAGATAGCCCTGGCTGATGCTCGCGCCCGTGTGCGCGTGGATGTCCCGCGCTAGCTCCGCTTGCGTCAGCGGGCGGTCCAGCCCGTTTTTCGCGCTCACCTGTTGTCGCAACGCCTTCATCTTGTTCGCCAGATCCATCACCGCGTCCCTCCCTGCTCACATTATTACAAATTGCAATAGGAAAGTCAAGCATTCGGGACCACTGGCACGCGGTCTTGTGACGCCGCTCACACCGCTGGGGGGGCGATCTGGCGAATCTTGAGGGCGAGGTGCAGCGCCAACCGTACCTCGGGGTCATCCAGTGTCACGCCCAGCAATTCTTGGATGCGATTCAGGCGATAGGTGAGGGTGTTGCGGTGCAGCCCCAGCCGTTGCGCGGCCTGGAAGGTATTGCCATTAGTGGCGAAGAAGGTTTCGAGCGTCGCCAGCAGGCTCTCGTGTCCATCGCCCGCCAGCAAGGGTGCCAGCGTCGCGGCGGCGAAGGCGGGCAGCGCCGGGGCGTCGCCCAGCGGTAAGAGCATCTGCAAGACGCCCAGGTCGTCATAGCGCAGCCGTCGTCGCGTGGGGATGCGGATGGCCGCGCGCAAGGCTTGCTCGGCCTCGGCCAGCGAGCGCCGCCAGCCCGCCAGCCCCGTCGCCAGCCGACCGATGCCGACGGCGAGGTCATCCGCGCCGCCGAGCAGATTGCCCGCCAGCGCCGCGCCATCGCCCCCGATATCGGGGGAAGTTACCACGACGCACAGCGCCTCGCCGCGCACCGTCGACAACCGCAGTGGTGGCGTGCGGGCCAGCACCTCGACGCGGTCGCGCGCCCAGGCACGACTGGCGGCGGCATCCAGGTCCAGTGGGCGGGCCAGCAGCAGCGCGTGGGGCGTCGAGAGGTCGCCGTGGCGCTCGGCGGTGAAGCGCGCCAGTTCGGCCTCGGGCAGCGCGCCATCGAGCAGGGCCGCTAACGGATCGATGATGGGGGGCGACACTGGGGCAAGCTGCGTGCGTGCCGCGCGCAGGGCGGGCAAAAATGCCGGTGCGACGCGCCACAAGATCTCGACCGTGCGGGGGGTGACAGCGGCATCGTGGCCCACCAGCGACAGGAAAGCGATGGGCACCTCGCCCTCGGTGAGGGGGATGATGGCCCGCGCCAGGTCGCCCTGCAACCGCCGCTGCACGGGGATGTCCTCGCCCAGCCCGCCGGGGGTGGCGGCGCGCACGGCACGGCGCGCGGCATAGCTGGCCAGCGCCGCCGCGACCATCGCCTCGGTGAGCGTGCTGGGGTCCGGTGGCAGGGCGATGGCGAGGGCGACGCGGTGGGCATCCTCCACGATGCAGCCCAGGCGGGTATGCGCCGCCAGCGCCGCCGCCAGGTTGGCGATGGAATCTTCCTGGCGGCGGGCGCGGGCGAGGGCGGCCTGGGCCTCGCGCGTTTCGCGTTCCACCGCGACCTGGCGGGCCGTCACCTCATCAGCGAGCTGGCGCAGCAGCGCGGCGGCATCCGTCCCGCCTGGCAGGGAAAAGAGCGGGAAGGCCAATGCATCGGCGGTGACGAAGGGCGCGTCGTCCAGGGCGGCGTCGCGCGGGGGCAGCCCGCTGACGACCAGCGCCGCCTGGCTTTCCGCCAGGATGCTGACGAGCGCGTCTAGGCTGATGACCGCCTCCGCCGTGAAGGCATCCGCCGTGGCGAAGACGACATCGTGCGCGTCCAGGGCGTCTAGTTCGCGCGGAATGAAGCGGCGCGGGCGCGCGACGCCTTCTACGCTGCGGTCCAGCGCGGGCGGCGGCTCACCCGCGACGAGACGACCGCCCCGCGCACTCAGCCACGCGGCGAATTCGCGCACGACCATGGCGGGCATAGCGCCTCATCCTCATGTGCTGAATCCCCTCACCTTCCGGGGGCTGATGAGGGGGGAGATGGCCCCACCCCCGACCCCTCCCCATCCGCAGATGGAAAGGGGAGATCGTGGGATGAACGCCTACGCGCGGGGAACCCGTTGCCCCTTCGCTGATGCAGTCGTGTTACCGTCTCCCCCTCTCTATCCGTAGCGTGCGCGGCGGATGGGAAGGGGGCTGGGGGGGTGGGGCCGTTCGCGGCTAGCCGCGCGCCTTGGCGGCGGGGGCTGGGGCGGTGGCCGTCTGCGGCTGGTCTTTGCGCTTGATGCGCAGCTTCTTATCGGCGGCGCGGTGCTTGCGAATGGCGACTTTTTTCCGTTTGTTCATCGGGGTTACTCTCCTGTTTCGCGTTCGTTTTCTTCGGCGGTGGTATCCGCTTCGTCTTCGTCGTCGGTGTCGTCGGTGTCATCGGTGTCGTCATCATCATCGTCGTCGTCGCCCTCATCGTCGCGGTCACGCATCGCTGCGGTGCGCGGGTCCAGACGCGGCAGGCTGCCCGGCCCCAACGGCGGAAAGCTGACCTTGCCGATCTGCGAGGGATGCTGGAAGGTTTCGCGGATGATGATGCGGACCTCACGATCCGACAGGTCGGTCACGGCGGCGGCATACAGATTGCCACCCTGCATAAATTTGATGATGCGGTTCGCGAGCGCGGCATCGATCTGCCCGACGGTTTCGCCGCGTGCGTCGCGCACAAAGAGCGTGTGGCCGTCGATCTTCAGGTAGACCTGGTCGCCCGCCGTCAGTCGCGCGCGGATGGGCACGGGGGCCAGATTCACCAGCAGCGTCACGCCCGTTTTGCCCACCTCTTCGATGAAGAGGCGTGGGTCGATCTTCCCGGTGGGGCCACCCTCGACCACCGCGTCGTCGTTGATCATCGACAGGCGGTCCAGGTTTTTGCGCGCGATGATGTTTTCGGGGTCGAGTTGCAGCGAATCGCCATACGACTTGCGGGCCTCGGCATAGCGGCCCAGTTCGCTATAGGCCTTGCCCAGGCGATTCATCGTCTCGGGGTTGGGCTGCACGATCTTCAGCAGATCGCGGTTCAGTTGCAAGGCGTCGTCCCATCGGCTTTCCAGCGCCGATTGGATGGCTTGCTGGGTCATTTGGCGCACTATGCGCGCGCGTTCTTCGTTATCCAAATGGTTAGCGGCGGTCATGAATGAGCGCCGTTCCCCCTTTCCAGAGCACAGACAGGTTCATACAAAAGTTCATTGTACCTCATAGCTTCAAGTGCGCTAGTACTGTTGGGATTTTCGGCGCTCGCTTACGTGCCACGCGCGAGGCGGAGGGAGGGAACCAGCAAGCGACGCTAGCGCCGTCGCAGCGTCAGCAGCATCGTCAGCGATTGCGCCGCCGCGACGGGGTAGGCCGCCCAGGTGAGCCATGCATCGCGCTCGACGCTCGCGATGGGCAGCAGCGCCGCCGCGAAGAGTACCATCTGCGCGGTCCCTGGCACACGTGCCCAGGCGACGCCATCGCTCTGGGGTACCTGCCCCGCCAGCCACGCGCGGAGCGGGTGCAGATAGTGCAGCAGTGGCGCGATGACGACCACCCATGGCAGCCCACCCCACGCGATGCCCGCCGCTCCAGCCCACAGCGTGATCCACGAATCCGCCTCGATGTCGAGTGCGGCCCCGAGCCGTGTGGGGCCACGCCGCCGCACCAGCGGGCCGTCCAGCCAATCCGTCACGGTCGCGCCCAACAGCAGCACCAGGCAGCCCAGCCACCCCGCCAGCCCCAGCCGGTCATGCTCGCCGCCCGCCACCAGGCCCGCCAGCAGCGATCCCGCCGCCGCGCGCCCCAGCGTCAGCCAGTCCGCCAGCGACGCGGCTTCGGGGCCGATGCGCCGTCGCCAGGCCGCGATGGCTACCATCTGCACCAGCATCGCCGCCAGGCCACCCACGACGAAGCGCCCAAGCACGGCGGCATCATATCCCCAGCCGACCACGCCCGCGCCAAGGGCCAGGCATGCCAGCCCCGTGCCCCAGTGCGCGTACCAAATGCCTGTGAGACGGCTGGCAGCAGGTGCCGCTGTCGTGGTCATCGTTGCTCTGTCGCGCCGCGAAACCATCGTCCGCTCCCCTTCCATGTGTGCTCGGGTGATCGGACGATTGCCATACGGCTGTGGTGACGAAAAGGGGCGGCCAGCATCGCTGCCGACCGCCCTCGAAAGGCGCGTTTGCCCCTTGCCCACCCTCGCCAACGACTTGCGGCCTCTCCACCCGGTAGTACACGATGCGCAATGCGCGTTACCCATGTGACATTGCTGGGCATGACAGTACGATGGTATGCCGCCCCGCCACAAGGTTCCCGTATGGCCGGGACTGCCTGGTGATCGCCGACCCCGCGCCGCTGGTTATCAACGCGCCATTATTCGACCAAATCTGTGACCCAGTTCGTCGCCTGGATGGTGGTATTGAGTTCGTTGAATCGCAACATCTTTGCGATTCGTCAAGTGTGCGGGGAGTATACGATCCGGCTCGGCTGATTATCAAGACAGGACTCGATGCGCGAAAATCTGCCTCCATGCGTCTGCACTGAGCACCAATTGTTCATCACCGACCAAATTGCTTGTCCCATTTCGCGCTTGAGGAGGGAAGTATAGAGTGAGGAGGATGAAGATGACTACAAGCTA
This sequence comes from Ktedonobacterales bacterium, assembly GCA_038234855.1. Classification (GTDB taxonomy): domain Bacteria; phylum Chloroflexota; class Ktedonobacteria; order Ktedonobacterales; family JACDGC01; genus JACDGC01. The sequence goes on from JBBQSR010000025.1 coordinate 4,880, forward strand.
CCTGGCACCTGCCAAGACACGCAACAGGAAAAGACCGCGTGGCTGAGGCTGCGCAAGAGATGCTGCTCGTCGAGGCGGCGCGAAACGATCCCCATGCGTTTGATGCGCTCTATGAGCGGTACGTCCGACGCATTTATCGCTATGCCTTGGCCCAACTGCATGATGCGGACGAGGCCGCCGATGCAACGCAGCAGACGTTCCTGCGCGCGTGGCAATCGCTGAAACGCTACCAAGCGGACCATTCTTTCGCGGCGTGGCTCTTTGGCATCGCGCGTCACGTCATTAGCACCATGCGTTCCGCTCGCCCTGCCACCGTTTCTTGGGAGCGCGTCCCTGAGGAAGCGCATCCTTTGGCACACACGGGAAACCCCGAAACCGTCGCGCTGTTGCATGAGTCGCAAACACGCATGCAACAGTTACTGCGTCGTCTCACCCCTGATAAGCAAGAACTGCTCGCGCTCTATCGAGATGACGACCTCACCGTGGCGGAGATCGCGGTGATTCTCGGGAAGAACCCGGAAACCGTGCGCAAACAGATCGCGCGCACGCTCAAAACCCTCAGGGAGCATTATCATGCCGCCAACCAATGATCGCTATCAGCGTTATGCTGAGAGCCTGGGTGAGCCAGTGACGGATGATCTCAGGGCCTTTGTCGATGGCTTAGATGCTCCCTTTATCGCCCCTGTCTTGCCAGACGCGCTGGCGCGCTTCACCCCCTCCGCACATCTGCGCGATCAGGAGTCTCGTACCATGTCACTGCCCCCCAAAGAAGTGCTACCCGCCAACGCGCCCCCCCTTCGCGCCGACCGTTCACCACGTAGCCGTGTTTCCTTTGGCCTCGTCGCCGCGCTAGTGCTCGTCATCGTCGTCGCGGGGATATTCGCCACGAAGCAGGCGCACCTGCCCCCTGGGTCCCAGGGGCCACAAGCGGTGAGAACACCGACGCCCATGGCCACCGCCACCCCATCTCCCACACAGATCCTGCCGCCCACGAAGGTGTATGTGCGTTGTCTCACCATTTCCCTTCAGCAACCGACATCGGCATTCACCAATTGCGCCGTCGTGCCATCTGCCACGCGTGTACCCATCAACTCGCTCGTGAATTTTATCTATTGCTACACCGCAGACATCCCGCTGCCGAGCGCGCTCATCAACAAAGTGACCGCACCGAATGGGCAGAGCGTCTATGCCCCTGGCACGCTGCAACCAGGGCAACCACTGTGCGACGACAGTGGCACCCATGTCGATCAGAAAGGGCAGTACACCGTCCAAATCTATTGGAACTCAGGGGCTGACGCTGGGGGGCAAACGGACCCCGCGACAGACCCTACATGGCAGCTACAAATCAGCGCGAAATTCACCGTGGTGTAGCCTGGCTGTGAAGGTGCCAGGAATACCCGAGCGGATTTTCCGCCCAGCACGATGCCGTCCCTGCTTGATAGAGGGACGGCATCGTGCTGGGGATATGCTGGCTTACCCCAGCAGGGCGTCGATGACGGTGGGGAACTCAGCCACGACCGCCGCGAGATCCGCCGTTGCTCCCGAACGGCTGCCGCCTTGAGCTGACTCCGGGCGACCGCCGCCCTTGCCCCCCAGGCGTTCCGCCACGCGCTGGGCCAGTTTGCCCGCGTGCAGGCCGTGGCGCGTCAGTTCGGGGCTGACCGTCACGATGAAGGTCGTCCCGCCCTCCGCCGTTGCCGAAGCCAGCAGGACCGCCGCTGGGCCGAGGCGCTCGCGTAGGCGGTCGCTCATCGCGCGCAGATCCTCCGCGTCCCACCCCGTCACGGACGCTGCTACCACCGAATGACCCCGCACGTGGGTCGCGGTTTGGGCCAGCCGGTCGGCTTCGACGCTCATACCCGCCCGGCGCATCGTTGCCAGTTCCTGCCGGGCGGCGGTCAGGTCCGCTTCGAGCAGGGCCACGCGTGTTGCTAGTTGGTCGGGATGGGTTTGCAGGTGCGACGCCAAATCGTCCACGAGGCGCTTCCGGCTCATCAGATATGTCTCGGCGGCCTGTCCCGTAAGTGCTTCGATTCGGCGTATCCCGGCGGCTGTACTCGCCTCCTGCGTCGTCACGTACACGCCGATTTGGCCCGTCGCCGCTACGTGGGTCCCCCCGCACAGTTCCTTGCTGGTTCCCATCGTCACGACGCGGACCGGGTCGGGATACTTCTCCCCGAAAAGGGCCATCGCGCCGGACTGGCGCGCTTCGTCGAGGGGGGTAAGCTGCGTTGCCACGCTCAGGTTGCTGCGAATCCACCCGTTCACCGCCGCGTCGATCGTCGCCAGTTGGTCGTCGGTCAGCGGGCGGGGGTGATTGAAATCGAACCGGAGGCGGCTGGGTTCCACCAGGCTGCCCTGTTGCACGACTGACTCGCCCAGCGTATCCTTGAGGGCGCGGTGCAGCAGATGGGTCGCGCTGTGGTTGCGGCGCGTCGCGTCGCGGCGCGTTTCGTCCACCTGGGCGGTAAGTGCGCTCCCCACTTTCAGATACCCCTCGGTCATCTGGCCCAGGTGCACGATGAGGCCGCTCACTGGGCGCTGCGTATCCAGCACCTGGAACGTCCCCGTCGGTCCCTGCAACGTGCCGTGGTCGCCCACTTGGCCGCCGCTCTCCGCGTAGAACGGGGTTTCGGCCAGCACCACCGCCATCAGCGGGGCTTCCGTTGGCTCCAGCGGCGCTCGGGCCGTCTGCGGCGCGGCCAGCATCTCCTGCGGCTGGCCCTCGGCGACTAACGCGACGACGTGGCTTTGCCCCTGCGTCGTCGTGTACCCCGTGAAGGTCGTTGGCGGGAGCGTCGCCGTCATGTGTTTCCATAATTCATCCTCTCGCTCGGCTGCGAGCGTCGTTTTCTGTTTGCTCAATTGTCGCTGGCGTTCCGCCGCGACCTTAAAGCCCGCCTGGTCCACGGTCATGCCGTGCTCTTGCGCGACCTCGAGGGTCAGTTCCAGGGGGAAGCCATGCGTGTCATACAGGGTAAAGGCGTCTTCGCCCGCCAGCTCAGACTGGCCGGTGCGTTCCAGGTCGCTCAGCTTTTCGCCCAGCAGGTGCAGCCCGGCGGCGAGCGTCTGGCCAAACTTGCGCTCCTCTAGCGTCAGCACATCCACGATGCGGTCGCGGTGGGTCCGCAGTTCGGGGTAATGCCCCGCCATCAGGCTGATGACGGTATCCGCCGCGTCACCCAGGAAGGGGCGGTCCAGCCCCAGCAGCTTGCCATGGCGCACGGCGCGGCGCAGCACGCGGCGAAAGATGTAGCCGCGCCCCTCGTTGCTGGGCAGCACGCCGTCCCCAGCGAGGAAGACGAGCGAGCGGCCATGGTCCGCGATGACGCGCAGACTCGTGTCAGCGGTCTCGTTCTCGCCATATTTGACGCCCGCGATATCGGCGAAGCGTGTGATGATGGGCATAAAGAGGTCCGTCTCGAAGACGGTTTCTTTGTTTTGCAGCACCGACGAGAGCCGTTCCAGGCCCATGCCGGTGTCGATGTTGGGGTTCGCCAGCGGCTCGCGCCCGCCCTTGCCGTCCTGGTTGTACTGCATGAAGACCAGATTCCAGATCTCCAGGTAGCGGTCGCAGTCGTCGCAGCCAGGGCCACAGGTGTCTTTGCCGCAGCTATATTGCTCACCACGATCATAGTAGATCTCGCTGTCTGGCCCCGCCGGACCCGGCACGGTGGGGCCGCGATCCCACCAGTTACCTTCCAGGGGAATGATGCGCTCCTTAGGCAGACCCGCGATCTCTTGCCACAGCCGGGTCGCCTCATCATCGGTGGGGTAGACCGTTGGATGGAGGCGGTTGGGGTCGAGGCCATAGACCTTAGTCAAGAGTTCCCAGGCAAAGGTGATAGCACCTTCCTTGAAATATTCGCCAACCGAGAAATTGCCCATCATCTCGAAGAGAGTCAAGTGGCGATTGTCGCCGACCTCATCGATATCCACCGTGCGGAAGCATTTCTGGCTGCTGGTCATGCGGAGGGCGGGCGGCGTCTCGCGGCCCAGGAAATAGGGCACCATCTGTTGCATCCCCGCCGTGGTGAGGAAGACGGTGGGGTCATTATGCGGCACCAGCGACGAACTGGGCATCAGCTTGTGGCCGTGCTGCACGAAATACGTCAGGAATTGCTCGCGGATGCGGGCACTCGTCCATGGTTTCTTGGGCATGATTCGCGAATCCTCGATTGGGGGCGGAACGGGGGCAGGCCTCACCGCCAGGGAGATCGCGCCCCCTGAGCGACGGTGTTCCGCGAAGTGGCAAAAACGAAACGACTACAACCAGGGTGCCGGGGTGGCGCTGCCCCTGTGGTGCCGGGGTAATGCGCGGCAGCGCGAGCGGCGAAATGTGCGGGCCAGGCCAGGCGAGATGGTTCCGGTGGGGCTGTGGTGGCCGCCAGGGAACCGTGATGGTGGAGGGGAGTGGTTGCCGATGGCTCCCCAAGACCAATCTATTATAGCAGATATCCGTGCGCGTGGGAAGAAGAGGCTACCGGCGTGGTGCGCGACCTCGGCGGGGTGGCGCTTCATCCTCATCATCTTCGTCGACGGGGCGACGGCTGCGGCGCGGCGGTGCCTCATATTCGTCGCTTATCGCCGGATACTGGGCCGAATAGGCGCTGTAGCGGTCGCTCTCGTCATAGCGCCCCTGCGCGGGACCGTAGCGCGAATATTCCGCTGAATCGTCCGTGTCGTCGTCGCCCCACTCGTCATCATCGGTGGCCTCCGCCACCGCATCTGCCAGCGCCGTGTCGGGCATGCGGTTGGGCAGCAAGAGTTGTGCCGCGCTGGCGACCGTGCCGATGAGCAACGCCACGCCGCCAAAGGCCAGCGTCGTGTCGACATTCAGCGTGTAGAGCGAGGTGCTGCCACTGCGCAGCGCCAAGACGCCGCCGCCCATGCCCACCAGCGCCGCCAGCCCCGTCACCGCCAGCAACGCCGCCCCCACCGCGCGCTGCTGCACCGGCACGAAGTGTTGCAGCACCACCATCTGCCCACCCCGAATGGCGAAGACATCCGCCGCGCCCAGGATGGCGAAAACGACCAGCGCGTGCGGCAGATCGTGCATGCGCGGCAACGCCAGCAGCGCGATGCCGCTGGCCAGGAACCCCACCAGCAAGAAGACGCGCCCCCCCGCGCGTAGCTCGACCACGATGGCGCTGGCGACCGCCGCCCCCAACCCCGTCGCCACGAAGAAGAGGCCCAGCTTGAACGGTTCCAGGTGCAACTGGGTGATGAGGTAAAACGGCTCGGCCAGCGCCAGCATGCCGCCGACGCACGCCAGCCCCGTCAGCCCCCAAAAGGCCGCCAGCGCGTGCGATGACGTGCCGATGATGCCCAGGCCATTGCTGATGTCTCCTAGGGCCGCTCCGGCGTTGGGCGGCGATGCGAGTTCCCAGACCTGGGCTTGCGCTTCGGCGGCGACTACGGCGGCATTGGCCCCCGTGCCTTCGTCGCCCTCCCAGGCGTTGGTGACCTGCGGCTCACTCTTGGTCGGGCGCTGATAGAGGATCTTGTCGGGCAGGGGATCGGCCTGGGTTTCGCCCAGGAGGGCGATCAGATAGCACGCCGCCGCGCCGACCGCGATGGTGAAAATGCGCTCACCGTTCAGGATGAAGAGCAGCGTCGCCAGCGCCGGACCCGCCACCGACAAGATGCCCGCCGCCAACTGATCACCCGAGGCCAGCACGCCGCGTGCGCGTACCGGCACGCCATGCGCCACCGCCGCCCGCCGCAGCGCCCCGCGCATGCTGCTGGCCAGCGACAGCCCAAAGGCCAGCAATAGCACCACCTGCTGCACCGTGTGGTAGTGCATCGCCACGAAAAGCAGCGCCAGCGCCACCCGCAGCAGCCCCATCAGCGTCAGCAACCGCCGGGGATCGCGGATGGCCGCCAGCGACCCTGCGAAGAGGCCGACCAGGGCGCGCGGCACTGCCAGCGCCACGATCAGCAGAGCCACCGGTGTGAACTGATGGGCGATTTGCAGGTACCAGACGATCACCCCCGTCCCCAGGATGACATCCCCGGCGATGGAGGCGATCTCGCTCAGCCACAGCCGCCGCACGTTGCCCGAGAAGATGTTTTCGCGTGGGGCGACGGAGGGCCGCACCACCTTGCTCGGCAGGTTGATGGCTGGGGTGCGCGAGGTGCCATTCGGGGCCATCGGCCCCACGTAGGTCGCGCCGGGCGACAGCCGCGACGGCGTCATCGAGCGGTTCGGGTCGCCGCGCCCACCGCCACGGTTCACCGTGGTACCGGGGGGCGGCCCAGGGGCCATCGGCCCGCCACGGTATGGGGTGCCGCCGACGGTTTGGTTGGGGTTGCCACGCGGGTACGGTCGCTCGCGGTCGTCGTCCCAGTTGGGGCGCGAATTGGTGCGGCGCGGGGGATTGCCGGACATCCGGTGGTCGCCTTTCTGGTGGTGGTCATGCGCTGCGATTGTAGCGCCTCAGCGCGTCGCTGTCAAATGGAGGAAGCGTGCGCCGGGACGTGCAGGGCTTCGAGTTGCGCGACGGTGGTTTCCCATTCCGTGATGATCTGGCGCGCCCACAGGCTGCCGGTGGTGGAGGGTAGTGGACGGGTGACGCGCCCGTTGCCGTTCTGGCCGCCCCGCAGTGGTTGCTGGGCGCTGGCCAGTTCGCCGCGCGCCCAGGTGATGTCCGCCGCCAAGGCGTTCTCGGCGGGGGCCAGTTGGGCGATGGTGGTCAGCCCCGTCAGCAGGCCGGGGTGGCGCGCATCCATATCGACGATGTGATGTGGGATGAGGTCGCCCGCGAAGGTCGCCGCCAGCGTCTCGATGCCGAGCGCCAACGATGCCCGCGCCAGCACCCCGCCTGGTGGCAGGGTGTTCAAGGCGTGCAGGAGCGTCCCCAACGCCTCAGCCAGTGTCTCGAAGTGCGCGGGCAGCCCCAGCGTGACGATATGGCGATAGGCATACCCCGCGCGTCGCAGCCAAAATTCCAGCGGCTCCCCCGGCGGCGCGATGTCGCCGCGCTCGGGCCACCACACATTCGGCGTGTCGTCGAAGCGTGCGGTCCAGGAATCGCGAGGGCGATGGGTGGGGGGCGACGCGGCGGCAGATCCCAGGGCACCGAGCGCGTGCAGGTAGGTCTGGACGGCGACCTCGAAATCCGCCGAGAGGCGCACCAGCCGCGCGCACAGGCTATAGCAGCCGCGCAGCCAGCCGTCGCCCTGCGTGTGGGTCGGCTGGGGCAGCGCCGCGCTGATGCCGAGCAAGCCCAGGCCATACTCCGCCTCGCAGCCCAGCGCGCCCAGCGTCGTTACCAGCGCGTCGCTCGCCTCCGCGCCGATCCCCGCCATCGCCAGCCCGCGCACCAATCGTGCATCCCAGGCGCTCGTCATTTGCCAAACCATGCCGCCACGCTCCCCCTTGCCAGACTCTTGGCTAGCGTAGCGCACGGGGTGCCATAATGCAAGTAACGCGGGCAGATAGTCCTAGCCTGGTTTGGGGGAGCGCACCCGATGATCACGATCAGCCAAGCACAATCCCCGCATCTCTCCGCCCTCGTCGCGCTGGACGCGCGCATCATGGGGAACGACCAGCGGCGCGATCTGCTCAGCGCGGCCATCAGCTAGGGGCACGCCCGCATCGCGCGGGAAGAGGGCGTGGCAGAGCTTGCCGGGCTGTTGCTGGTGCACCCCCCCTACTTCGGCCACCCCTTCGTCGAATTGCTGGAAGTACACCCCGACCAGCGGCGGCGCGGCGTGGCGAGCGCGCTGCTGGCGGCGGCGGAGGCCCAGTGCACGACGGGCAAACTCTTCAGCTCGACCAACCAGTCGAATCTGACGATGCAGGCGCTCTGTGCCGCGCGCGGCTACCTGGCCGCCGGGGTGGTGCTGCACCTGGACCCCGGCGACCCCGAACTGCTCTTCGTCAAGCTGTTGTGAGCTACGGTGCGCGGTACTGGATGGCTGCTTGCGCTTTGGTAACACCGGGGAGAAAAGTGATGTAAGACGCCCAGAGTGCCACGGGGTGCCCTTGGCGGTCACTCGACACCGCCGCGAATGTGCGGTTCGTGAGCATCAGACTCGTCACCCGTTGCAGACCACTATCGCCTGGTCGCGCGCGCGAGATAAGCCCTACATCGTCCGTGAAATATACGGTATTGTCTGACGCGGCGGCGATGGGATTGGCGATGTTTCTGCCTTGTCCATTGGGATCTAACGTGGGCATCCCCGGAACCTCGGCCCAGTGTTCCCCCCCATCCGTTGAAGAGATGACATGGGAAACCCCGTTCACATCATAAAACGTTTTGCCGTCAGATGATCTGGTTATCACTCTCGTGAAAGAGGTATTGCCCACCACGGCGATGTTCGTCCACGTGACGCCGTCATCGGTGCTCTTGGCTAAATAAACAGTTGCAGTCGATGGTGGCGGTGAAGACGAAACGACAAGATAGAAGGCATTGGCATAGGTATACCAGTAGTTCCTAAGTGCCGTGGGAAATAGATGCAGGTCAACCCAACGCGGGGTTTGCCCGTCAACGATGACCGCGACGCTGTGGCTCAACTCAGGGGAGAAGGATATCCCCGAACTCCCTGTGGTTGCCGTGAGAAAGAGCGTCGTCCCCGCAAACTCTGGATTGCCCGGATAGGGGAAATCAGCGTTAGCGCCCGGTGGCATCGACAGTTCTCGCCATGTGCGCCCAGCATCGCGTGAGCGAAAAGCCTGCAAATACGCACATCCGTTGAAACATCGCGTCGTTTGTGCCACCACGTCCTTCGCATCGAGGGGATTCACCGTAAAACGACAGTCGACACCGATTGGTCCTTGAGTCGTCATCGCTTGCCAATGTCCGCCGCCATCATGTGTCACCGCGACCGCCAGGGGGTCTTTCTGGTTGCCGCCCGTCTGTGCGCAGGTATATCCGGTCAATGGGTCGCTCGCGGCGAAAGCGATAGACAACCCATTGGGGATGCTTTTCAGGGCAGTCCAGTCCTGCCCCGGCGCGACGGTCAGCCCCAGCGTCGGCGGCGTGGCCGTCGGGCTGGGCACCGTGGTCGCCGTTGGCCCGCTGGTGCTGGTAGCCGTGAGCGTGCTGCTGGCCTCGGGCTTGGTGGCGGTGAAGACCAAGATGACGGTGGTGAGCACCGTCACGATCGCCAGCGCGCCGAGTCCCCCAAGGATGGCGGTCTTCTGTTGCCTGGCGGGCATACGGTTCCCTCGCTGTTCTTGCATATTCATCCGAACATCGCGCCAGATCGCGTCTTGCATCTGCGGCGGATCGAAGCGGCGGACGGCGCGCCCGACCAGATCCATCGCGGTGATGGCGCTCTGGCAGGCACGGCAACCGTGCACATGCGCCTCGACTCGCTGCGCCTGGTCAGGGAGTAATTCGCGGTCGCGCCAGGCACCCAGCGTCGCCGCGTCCATCTGTGCTGGGCAACCAGCGATGGTCTTTTCCATTTCAGATATCCTCTTGGGTAAGGTATCGCTGGCGGAACTGCGCGCGGGCGCGGCTGACGGCCATCTTGACGGCATCGGGTGACATCCCCACCAGCGCCGCGATCTCGGCGTAACTGAACTGCTGTACCTCGCGCAAGATGAGGATGGCGCGGGCTTTCGGCGGTAAATCGGCCAAGATCTGGCGCACCTGCTCACGCTCGACCACGTGCCCGGTGGGGTCGCTCATCGCGGGGTCGTGGTCGTCGAGCGTGGCGGCGGGCGGGCGGCGGCGCAGATTCAGCGCCAGGTTCGTTGCCACGCGATAGAGCCACTGGCGTGGCTGCGCATAGTTCGCCACCCGTGCGAAATGCTGCCAGGCGCGGGTAAACGCCTCTTGGCAGAGGTCGCGGGCGGTTTCGGCGTCCCCCGTCATGCGCCACAGGTAGCCCGTCAACTCTGGTTCGTAGCGGCGAAAAAATACCTCGAATTGCTCGTCTGCGGCGTCCCCTGCGGCGGTGCGCGGCGCGGCGGGGGGCGTGGTGTCGCGTCGCTGCATCGTCGCCAGCCACCAGCGACCGCGCCAACGGCGGCGCGTGGCACCCTGCCAAACCAGATTGCTCATCCTGTTCTCCCTGGGGATATCGCCATGAAGATCGCTCCTGTTCGTCTCAGTCACCCATTGATTGCCTAAACGTAACAGGTCGGCACGCCATCTGGCATAAATCATGTGAGCAGACAAGCAAGAGGGACGATCATGCCCGCGTATTCACCAGAGATCGACTATCGCGCCCACCCCGAACGGTACGACATCGGACGGGGCGAGCAGGGCGTGCTGATCGTGCAGCCCTATAAGGGCGAACTGTTGCCGTTGTGGCGCTATAAAGACGTGCCCAGCGCGACAGCGGCCATCGCGGCACTCACCGCCAAGTACGCGGAATACCGCGCGGCGGGCGACTTCGTGGGGATGGACATGGCGCGTAAATATTTGCAGATGGGCTATACCCGCGCGCGACGCTACGCCATGCACGCGGGTGGCCGCAAATATCGCCCCGATGGCAGCGAACTACCCTATGCCCTCAGCGACCCGCGCAAGGTCGAGGTCGCCACGCGCTATAAGGCCGCCTGGCGTCAGGTGGCCAACGACCCTGAATACCAGCAGCGCAAGGCTGCTCATCGGCTGCTTTGCGCGCAAGCCGCCCGCTGAACCTGGCGCAGTCTTGCCAGTTCGCCATGCCGTCCCTTATGATCGGGGTATACGGCGCATGCGCGCTCGACACGCACCGCGCACCCACGACAAGGAGCCATCATTCCATGAACGGAGCCATCGCGCGACAGGGCATCAACATCGCGGCATTCATCGCCACGTTGGTGGTCAATGG
>JBBQSR010000026.1:0-15503 GCA_038234855.1 Ktedonobacterales bacterium
GGAGGCGTGGGGCGCGCCGCCGACCGTCGCGGGCTATAAAGGCGGCGATCTGGTGGGCCTGCGCGAACGGCTGGACTATCTGCAAGACCTGGGCATCACCGCGCTCTACCTGAACCCGATCTTCGCCGCGACGGCCAACCACCGCTACCACACGCAAGATTACCTGACGGTCGATCCGCTCTTGGGCGGCAATGTCGCCTTCGCCGCGTTGCGCGACGAGGTGCACCGCCGTGGCATGCGCATCATGCTGGATGGCGTCTTTAACCATTGCAGCCGGGGCCACCTCTTCTTTAGCGACGTGCTGGAAAACGGTCCCGCGTCCCCCTGGATCGACTATTTCACCATCCAGGGGTGGCCGTTGCACGCCTATGATGAGACTGGCCCGGCGAACTATGACTGCTGGTGGGGGCTGCGCGCCCTGCCGCGCTGGAACACCGACCACCCCGCCGTCCGTGAATATCTGCTGCGCATCGGTGAATATTGGGTGCGCCAGGGCATCGACGGCTGGCGGCTAGACGTGCCAAACGAGATCCACGCGCCCGGCTTTTGGGCCGAGTTTCGCCAACGCGTGCGGGCGATCAATCCCGACACCTACCTCGTCGGCGAGATCTGGGGCGACGCCAGCCGCTACCTGGCGGGGGACCAGTTCGACGCGGTGATGAACTATCTTTTCACCGAATCGGCCATTCAGTTCATCGGGCAAGACCGCACGCAGCAACCCCTGGTGTCGGGGATGGGCTATCACCCTTACCCCGCCCTGGACGCGGTCGGCTACGCGAACAAGATCGACAGTGTGCTGCGCATGTACCCACCCGAGATCACGGCGGCGCAGTTCAATCTGCTGGATAGCCACGACACGGCACGGTTGCGTGACATCCTTGGCGGTGACGAGGCGGGGGTGCGGCTGGCGACGCTGCTGCTGTGCACCTTCCCCGGCACGCCCAGCATCTATTATGGCGACGAGATCGGCCTGGCCGGTGGCCGCGACCCCGACAACCGTCGCGCCTTCCCCTGGGACCACCCCGCGACGTGGAATGCAGGGGCACTGGCCTACCACCGCCAATTCATTGCGCTGCGTCAGGCGCACCCCGCGCTGCGTCACGGCACCTACACCCGCCTCGCCCCCACCAGCGACACGGCGGGGGGGCTGGTCTACGCCTTCGCCCGTCACGATGCCGAGAAAACGATCATCGTGGCGATCAACGCGGGCACCCAGACCGAGCGCGTGGCGGTAGCCCCACCCCCGGCTCCTTCGCGCATGGAACGGGGTGACAGCGCACCCCAGATGTTGCTTGGGGCGAGGGACGCCCTACGTCGGCAGGGCGATGCGCTAGAGCTAACGGTGTCCCCACGCGATGCGTGTGTGCTCAGTCTGTAAAAGTCGCTGCGCGCCCTTCGTGTCGCGTCCCATCATCCCGCCCTACCCGAAAAGTCCCCCGCGCCATCGGGCGATATGGTAGAATTGTTCTATAATCGAGGGGGCACGTGATGGAACTCGTTCAGCCAACCACCGCGTTCTATGATGTCAGCCAGGTCGTGCGCTATCTGCGGGCGACGCTAGAGGACGACGAGCAGTTGCAAGACCTGTGGGTGCGCGGCGAGGTCTCGCAGTTCACCCAGGCGGCGTCGGGCCACTGGTACTTCAACCTGAAAGATGAAGAGGCGCTGTTGCACTGCGTCGCCTATCGCCAGAGCAGGGGTGGCATGGCGCGGCTGGCGGCGGGCAAAGACATCCTCGCGCATGGGCGGCTGACGGTGTACCCGCAGCGCGGCGACGTGCAACTGATCGTCGATCAGATCGAGGATGTCGGCGTCGGCGCGCTCTATCAACGCTTCGAGCAGCTCAAGGACGAGCTGGCGCGGATGGGCCTTTTTGACCTGGATCGCAAGCGGTCGCTGCCCATCAGCCCCGCCGTCATCGGCATCGTCACCTCGGCCAACGCGGCGGCGCTGCGCGACATCATCCGCACGCTGCGGGGGCGGTGGCCGCTGGCACGCGTGGTGGTGGCCCCGACGCTGGTGCAGGGCAACGACGCGCCAGCGGGCATCGTGCGGGCGCTGGGCTGGTTGAACGCGCAGCCCGATGTCGAGGTCGTCATCATCGCGCGCGGCGGCGGCTCCATCGAGGATCTGTGGGCCTTCAATGACCGCGCGGTGGCGCTCGCCATTGCGGATTCGCGCATCCCCACCATCACCGGCATCGGCCACGAGACGGACTTCACCATCGCGGATTTCGTGGCGGATCTGCGCGCCGCGACGCCGACCGCCGCCGCCGTGGCGATCTCGCCCGACATCATGGGGCTGCGGGCGCTCATCATGGATGCCCGTCAGCGGCTCATCACCGCCGCGCACGATCAGCTTGACGCCCAACGCACCGCGATGGATGACATGCTGCATCGACTGGGGCGCGAACACCCGCGCGAACGGCACCTGCGCGCCCGCCAAGACCTGACCGACGCCACCGCGCGGCTCACCGGCACCCTGGCGCACCGCATGGCGCTGGAACGTGAGCGGCTGGGCGGCGCGGCGCTGCGGCTGCAATCGCTCAGTCCGCTCTTGACCATCGCGCGGGGTTACGCGGCCATCACGCGCGACCACGATGGGGCCGCCGTCACCTCGGTCGACCAAGTGGTGCCCTTCGACGACCTCACCATTCGCTTGCGCGACGGGCAGGTGCGCGCCACGGTGACGGGGCGCGCGGCGAACGGCTCAGCTTAACATAACCCTAACATCCGCGCCTTACGATCCGGGGGAAAGGTGCTCCCTCATCCCACGCGGAGCAGCCCAGGGCTATGGCTGTGCTGTATGTGCTCTATTACCGCGAAGATTGCGGCCCCGAGGCCGAGGCATTGGGGCAACGGTTGGCCCAGATCGGGAATCATCGGTTGCTGTGGCCCGTCCCTAGCGATGCCATGACGGCGGCACGCGAACTGATCGTGCGGCAGAGCGATGTGGTGCTAGTGTTGATGGGGCCACACTGGCTGCACATCACCGACCAATCTGGTCAGCGGCGCATCATGAACCGCGCCGACTTCCTGCACTTCGACCTGACACGGGCGCTCAGCAATCGCAAGCATATCTTACCCATCCTCATCGGCACGGGGGTCATGCCCTCGGCCCAGCAGTTGCCCGCTGAACTGCGCGCCTTCGCCCAACTGGCCCCCTTTCACCTGCACGATCTGGTCGATGTCACCGCCGACGTCATCCGCCTCAACATCAAGCTCCGGCAGTTCGTGGACGCGTGACGCGCTCCATCAGTTCGATGCGGTTGCCCCACGGATCGGTGAGATACAACCGCTCCCACCCCGGTAGCGGCTCGTCCTCGATGACGGCGACATTTGCTGCGGCGAGCCTGGCCCGCCAGCCAGCGAGATCCTGCACCTCCAGCGCGGGGTGCCCCTTGCGACGCGGCGCGAACCCCTCGGCTACCACGCCGATGTGGATCTGCTGTGCGCCACAGGCGAACCACACTCCGCCGCGCCCCACGAGATTCGCGGGCTTGGCCACCTCGGCCAAGCCCAACAGCGCGCCATAGAATGAGCGAGCGGCGGACTCGCAGCCCTCTGGTGCTTCGATCTGCACATGGTTCAATCCGATGATCTGCGGTTCACTCATGTTGTCCCATTTTCTCTTAAAAAAGGGGGGGAAAGCCAGCAACTAAGGGTGCCCGCTCTACGTCATCCTCAGGCGAAAAGGGTTCATGGGGCGAAGGGAAGCGCCGTAGTTGGCATCACCTTGTCGTCGGCCCCCACCACATAGCCAGACCCACCGCCGGAAGAGAACTGCCAAATGGGGTCATCGGGCAAGATGCCGCCGCCAGTCCAGGTGAGTGTCCCGGCATCCAACGCGTGTTGGTCGACCGCAAAGTAGACCAAACGCGGTACGTTTTCGGCAATGGCGACGCCCTTGTGCTTCGTTGCCAGGGTAGCGGCTTGTGTTTGGGTCATGCGGGCGATGGACCCCAGCGGATGCGGGGTCGTGTAGGTATCGATGGATTGCACTTGCACCGCGGTATGGCTCGGATTCAAGGCCGCCACCACCGCGCCAACGGCGTTGCCCGCGTGGTCAAGCACGGGAATGATGTAGTAGTCGCTCATCGCCGCTAGGTGCGGCCCTGAAACGCCCCGCACCAGCGTCGGCGTTCCCAACCGCGACAGATCGTGCAGATAGTCACCCGTTCCCGTGCGTTTGACGTGGAAGAGTGGGCTGTGCTGGGCGGCGGCGATGATCTCATAGGGGGACTGCCCGCGCAGGGCGACCCAGCCAGCCGTGCCCGGCGCGGGGGCGGCGCTGCCCGACGGCGCGGTGCCAGCGAGGCTCCCCACGGCCAGGGCGACCGCAGCGATGGCGAAGGCCAACACGATGAATGACGCGTTATGGACGATGCCACGTGCGAAGCGCCCCAACGGCGAAATGCGTGGGCGTGGTGCCTGGTGACGATGGCTCATGATGATTTCGCGCTCCTCCGCCCCCTAAGGGGTGGTCATTTGTGTCCCGTCGTCGGTATACGCCCAATCGGGGCTGGCGGCGGTGCCGGTCGTGTCGTCGCGCCGAACCCAGGAGAAGCCGTGATACCAATGGTGCGGGTTCGCCGTGGTGGGGACGTAGATGCCGACCGTCGGTTCTGGGTCATCTCTATTCACCGATTGGTTGACTTGCGCGCCATAATAGCGCGACCACAGCGTGTAGTAGCCCACACCGAAGTTCGCCCCATGGTTCGTCCATTGGTCTTGCGACACCTCGAAGCGGCTGATCGCTGTGGCAAACTGCGGATCGCGCACGACGATGCCCTGGATGTTCGCGGGAAAGACCTTGCTGATGTCGTCACTCGACCAGCCCCCACTGACGATGATGGAGTGTTCCCCCCCATTGACGATGACCGACATGGGGTCCGAGTGGGCCAGCCACCCGCGAAAGAGCGCGGTGGTCGCCTCCATCGCTTGCTGATGATAGCTCGGTTCGGTGGTGTGATGAAATTCCCAGCGGTAGATATAGTTGTGGAAGGAATACGGGTTCGGAGCGTAGCGATGTTGGATGTACGCTGCCCCACGCGGATCGATGCCCTTATCGGGCGCGATGTTGATGATGCCTCCTGCTACATCCAATGGCGTCGCGTTGCCCCATTGGCTCGCCCCCTGCGTCTGGTTCGCGGTACCGATGCTGAGCTGCTGCGCTTGGCGGGTAAAGCTAAGGGGGTGATGCGTCAAAAGGTCGAGGTAGTTGTCGACCACCATCGCGGTGGCAATGGCGCAATATGGCCCATACTCCTCTGGCCAAAGGTTTTGTTCCGCCGCGACCAGCAAGGAACCATTCGTCCCATAGTAATAGGTGGTAACGGGGGCAGCCGCCTGGGCCGCGAATGGCCCAAACCCAATCTTCCCCCGCAGAATGAAGATCGACGCTGCTACCACCAACAACGCCAGCGAAAGATGCCAGGCCCACTGCTGAGATCGGTTCATGTGCGTCCCCTTTCGTGGAAACGCCCTTTTGCACATCCAGAAAATCCCAGTCGGGTTTTCTTCAGATCAAGCATACCTGTTTTTTACGTCGCGTGTCGAGACAAACTGAGCGATCACTACAGCAAGTCACCGCAAAGGGAACATCTGTGCGATAGATGTCAGGATTTCGTGGTACAATGAGGGGTGCAAGAGTCGTTCACGCACCGCTTTGGGGAGCCGCCGCTATGCCAGATTTCGAGGTCGTCGCGCCATTCAAGCCCACGGGCGATCAGCCCCAGGCCATCAAGCAACTCGTCGCGGGGCTACGCGGGGGAGATCGCTTCCAGACGCTGCTGGGCGTGACGGGGTCGGGCAAGACCTTCACCGTCGCCCAGGTGGTGCAAGAGGTGCAGAAGCCAACGCTGGTGCTCGCCCCGAATAAGACGCTGGCGGCGCAACTGTATAGCGAATATAAAGAGTTCTTTCCCTACAACGCGGTGGAGTATTTCGTCAGCTATTACGACTACTATCAGCCCGAGGCGTACATCCCGCGCAGCGACCTTTTCATCGAAAAAGAGAGCCAGACCAACGACGAGATCGAGAAGCTGCGGCTGGCGGCCACGCGCAGTCTGCAAGAACGGCGCGACGTGCTGATCGTCGCCTCGGTGTCGTGCATCTATGGCCTGGGGTCGCCCGACGAGTACCGCGAGATGACCGTCAGCGTGCAGGTCGGCGAGGGCTACAAACGCGAACGGCTGCTGCGCGACCTGACCAACATCCAGTACGAACGCAACGACCTCAACTTTGTGCGCGGCAAGTTTCGCGTGCGCGGCGACGTGGTCGAGATCTTCCCTTCGTATGAAGACCTGGCGGTGCGCGTCGAGTTCTTTGGCGACGAGATCGACCGCATTGTGGAGATCGATCCGCTGACGGGCGTCATCGTGGGCAAGCGCCAGCGGCTGATGGTCTACCCCGCGAAGCACTGGGTGACGACGCAAGAGCGGCTGAACGGTGCCGTGGTTCGCATCGAGGCGGAGCTGGACGGGCGACTCGAAGAACTGAACCGCGAAGGCAAGATCCTGGAGGCCGCGCGGCTGAAGCAGCGCACCCACTTCGACATCGAGATGCTGCGCGAGACGGGCATCTGCTCGGGTATCGAGAATTACTCGCGCCATCTGGCGATGCGCGAGGCGGGCGATCCGCCCTGGACGCTGCTCGACTATCTGCCCGACGACTACCTGCTGGTGGTGGATGAGTCGCACGTGGCGCTGCCCCAGGTGCGCGGGATGTTCAATGGCGACCGCGCCCGCAAGCAGGTGCTGGTCGACTATGGCTTCCGCCTGCCCAGCGCCATGGATAACCGCCCGCTACGCTTCGAGGAATTCGAGCAACACATCGCCAATGCCCTCTTCGTCTCGGCGACGCCCGGCCCGTATGAGCGTGAGCGCAGTGCCCACATCGTCGAGCAACTCATCCGCCCGACGGGCATCGTTGATCCACAGGTGAGCATCCGCCCGACGGAAGGGCAGATCGACGATCTGCTGGCCGAGGTGCGGGCACGGACCGAGAAGCACCAGCGCGTCCTCATCACCACCCTCACCAAGAAGATGTCTGAGGATCTCGCCGACTATCTGCAAGAGATGGGCGTGAAGGTGCACTATCTGCACTCTGAGATCGACACCCTCGAACGCATCGAGATCCTGCGCGACCTGCGCCTGGGCGTGCATGATGTGGTGGTGGGCATCAATCTGCTGCGCGAGGGTCTGGACCTGCCCGAAGTCTCGCTGGTCATCATCCTCGATGCCGACAAAGAGGGCTTCTTGCGATCCGAGGGGGCGCTGATTCAGACGATGGGCCGCGCGGCACGCCACCTGGATGGCTCGGTCATCATGTACGCCGACCGCATGACCAACTCGATGGAACGCGCCATCGGTGAGTCTGACCGTCGTCGCACCGCCCAGACGCGTTACAACACCGAGCACAACATCATCCCCGTCGGCGTCACGAAGGAGATCCGCGACCTGTCGGATCGGCTCCGCTCCACCGCCGATGCTGATGGCAACCCATCCGACGACACCGGCGATCAGGTCGCCGCCGCGCTCAGCCGCGAAGAGGCCGCCCGCCTGATCAAGGATCTCGAATCCGACATGAAGAAAGCCTCGAAGGCCCTCGAATTCGAGCGCGCCGCCCAGATCCGCGACCAGATCGTCACGCTCCGCCGCACGATGGTCGAGTTCGAGCGACGGTAGTGTGCACTGCTGCTTTCACGCCTATGGGCACTATCTTCTTGGGTAGTGCCCAATCGACATGAGCCCAATTCTCCGCTCGACTCGATCTGGTTCGTTGAAGTGCAAAAGCGCCGCTGTCGCGCGCGCACTGGCTGTGAGTGGACTGATGAGTGGCCCATTCAAGCGAAAGTGGCGATGCTATTGCTGTTTGCGTGGATGAAACTACAATTCACCGTGTATTGTTTTGGGGTCGATGGAGGCGATATCAGTGCCCTTATTACGGTTACAATGGTAACAGGACCAAGCAAGGTTATCCGCGTCGATGCCTCCTCCATGCTTTTCCGCGATGATATGATCGGGTTCGTGAGGAAATAGCACATCTTCATCATGGATCAAACAATATTCGCATCGCCCATGGGCACGCTCACGAATCGTCCGCCGTAAGCTCTCGGCGATATTGTGCTTCCGTGGCATGTGCTATGAGGCCAGTTGTTGTAGCTGCCGATGTGCCTCAATTTTTGCGAGTTCCATCAGGTTTTCCAGAACGGTATAGCTCTCAAGCTCAGTACGCTCCTCATGGCTGATGCTTCCATCGCGTTCAGCATCGATGAGTTCGTATGCACGTTCGGTCGCCTTGGGTGACGGACGAAACGCGATGATTTGTTGTGGCGTCGGGTGGCTGGCTATCAGTTGCGCTACCTCCCGTGCGGCTTGCGTCTGGGCATTCATGCGATTCCTCCTCAACTACAAATACAGTGGTTTTCTTCATTGTAGCACGGCATAAAGGTATTCTCTATGTCACAGGTGGCAAGGTGTCATCTAGGCAAGGTGAAACTGGTAAGTTCCGGATCGTGCTCATAATCGATGCGCAGGGCCAAGGCGGCAGCGACCATTTCTAGATCGTCTTCATGCGACAAGGGGAGTACAAAAAGATCTTCACGGGTCATATGGAGCACCGTTTCCATGAGGGCCATCCGTTCATCTGGTGGCAGCGCGCGAATGGCGGCAAGGATTTCTGTCGTGCTCATTGGGCAACCTCTTCTCTTGGCCATTGTGGTGAAGCATCTCTGCATTTTATCATACGACAGCTGGATACATGCTGTGCAGTCAGGTGAGCCACGACGATTTATTGTCCCCCATCCTGGCCATGGGCCTTTGCAACGGGGCGCACCTGTGCGACAATAGGGCACCGAGAGCAGGTGCATGACCACTGCCACGCTATGCTTGCTGAATTGAGGAGAGCGCGCCCATGTTGACCCTTGATGCGACATCCCTGCGGATCGTGCGTGGTGCGGAGTGCGACCCGGCCCGCTGGACGGCGCTGAACAAGGCGGCGACCACCGGCTACATCACCCAGACGTGGGAATGGGGCCAACTGACCCACCTGGGCGAGCAGATGCACCGCGTGGCTGTCGCCAACGCGGCGGGCGACTATGTGGCGCTGCTGCTGATGGTCGAGACGCGCGCCCCCGTCATCGGGCGACCGTACCTGTACGCGCCGCGTGGCCCCGTCTGCGATGACCCAGACTCGCCCGCGCTGCCGCTGCTGCTGCGGGGCGTCGAGGATCTCGCCCGCGAGCGCGGTTGCTTCATGCTGAAGGCCGAACCGCAGGTCGAGGATGGCAACGCGCAGTGGTTGCGGCGGCTGGGCGCGCTGCACTTCCGCGAGAATCCCTATGCGACGCATCCGCGCCGTTCGTGGCTGATCGACATTCGCCAGGACGAAAAGACGATCCTCGGCGAGATGTCGTCGTCGTCGCGCTACAACATCAACCGTGGCCTGAAGAAGCTGACCATCCGGCAGGGGGTGGGGCCGGCGGATCGCGCCACCTTCTATCGGCTCTACCGCGAGACGGCGGAGCGCGACCACTTCTTCACGCATCCCCAGGCGTTTTATGATGAACTGCTCGACCTCTTCGAGGGCAAGGGCGCGGGGGCGCTTTTCATCGCGGAGTTCGAGGGCACGCCCATCGCCGCGCAGGTGGCGATGCGTTGCGGCAAGACCACGACCTCCATGTATTCCGCGTCGTCCAATAGCCACCGCAACCAACGACCCAACCATCCGCTGCAATGGACGGCGATCAAGTGGGCGCGGGCGCAGGGCTGCGAGATCTATGATTTCCGTGCCATCGCGGAGCGGCTGGAACCCGACGCCGAACTCTATAGCCTGTATACCTACAAAAAGGGGTACGGTGGTTACAGCTATCTCAGCCTCGCCACGCATGACCTGCCCTTCCAGGCTCCCGTCTACTGGGCCTATCGCCAGGCGTTGCGCGTCAAACGCTATCAGGACCACCAGCGTCACCTGAAGGCGATGCGCGCCCGCCAAGCGGAGAAATCGGCCACCAAGGGCGAGGGGCAGACGAGCAGCGAGGCTGAGTGAGCGCATCGTACCGCGCTCATCCTGCTGGTACGGCTATGTCGTGCTCCATGTCCGCGCAAGTTGCCCTCGGGCTACGCCTCGCTGGCAAAGGGTGAACGCGATTCCTCGACCAGGTAGCCCTGAGCGCGCAGCGTGGCGATCACCTGCTGGACATGGGCATGGTTGCGCGTCTCCGCCGTCAGCAGCACCTCGACCTGCCCGATGGGCAGCGAGGGCTGCGCGCGGCGGTGGCTGACCTCGCGCACATTCACCCCCAGCGCCGCGATGGAGGCCAGCAGTTGCTGCAACTCACCGGGGCGGTCGTCGAGGCGGGTATGCAACCCCACCACGCGGCCCTGTGCCGCCAGCCCATGCTCGATGAAGCGGCCCACCAGATTCATGTCGATGTTGCCGCCCGACACCACGACCACTACGCGTTTGCCTGCCAGGTCTAGCAGCCCTGGCTTTAGCAGCGCGGCGATGCCCACCGCGCCCGCGCCCTCGACCAGCAGCTTGCAGCGTTCCATCAGCAAGAGGATGGCACTGCTGGTGGCGTGATCTTCGACCGTGACGATCTCATCCACTAGGTCACGCATGATGGCGAAGTTCAACGTGCCGGGGCGCTTGGTGCTGATGCCATCGGCGATGGTGCTGATGGTGTGGAGGGTGACGATCTCGCCCGTCGCCAATGAGCGGCGGGCCGAATCCGCGCCGCTCGCCTGGACGCCGATGATGCGTATGTCGGGTTTGAGGGCTTTCGCGGCGATGGCGATCCCCGCGATCAGCCCGCCGCCGCCGATGGGCACGATGATGGCCTCGACCTCTGGCACGGCCTGGACGATCTCGATGCCCAGCGTCCCCTGCCCCGCGATGATCTGCGGGTCGTCGAAGGCGGGCACGAAGGTCGCGCCCGTCTCTTGCTGGAGCTGTCGGGCGTGGGCATAGGCGTCGTCATAGGTCGCGCCGACCTGCACCACCTGCGCGCCGTAGCCCTGCGTCGCCATGACCTTGGCCAGTGGTGCGATCTCGGGCATGACGATGGTGCAGGGGATGCCCGCCGACTGCGCCGCGATGGCGACGCCCTGCGCATGGTTCCCCGCAGAGGCGGTGATGACGCCGCGCCCGCGCTCCGCGTCGGTCAGGCTGGCGATCTTGTTGATGGCCCCGCGAATCTTGAAGGAGCCAGACCGCTGCAAATTCTCGGCCTTCAGGAAGACCTCCGCGCCGCTCGTGGCGCTGAAGGTGCGCGAGTGCAGCATGGGTGTCTCGCCGATCTGCCCGCGCAGCAGCGCGCTCGCCCGCTGGATGTCGTCGAGGGTGGGCGCGTCGGGGGGCGGCGTGCGTGGTGTGCTGTGGTGGTCGCCCGACATCCCTAGGGCGTCGGGCCGCGTGGTCTTGGGCGCATCGTCGGCACGGGGCGTCGTTGCCTTGGGTTTCGTCGCCATCGAGGTCGCCTCCTATGGGGTGGTTGGGGGCGAGCGCGTGCCCGCCGCAGGGAAGATGTCGCCCGCTACTTCACGAACATCAGCACGATCAACGCGACGGTGATCGCCACATTGATGGCGGTGAAGATCAGCGGCAGCGGCGAGCGCAACGCCGCCACCAGCGCCGCCGAGGGTCGCGGTGCCCGCGCCTCACTTTCCACCAGCCGTCGCGTGCGGGCGCTGACGGGACCCGTCGCCCCGCCGACCACGAGCACGGCGATGAAAAGCACCGTTGACACGACGATCCAGCTTTGGCTAAAGGGCTTGCTCCCATATTCCTGGGACGCGACGACCATGCCCAAGATTCCCGCAACCAGCGCGCCAGGGATGATCATCGTCAGCACGACACGGCTGCTGTTGCCCATCACGCGGGCCTTCGCCGCGAGGGTGGGGGTGTTGGGCACTTGCAGCGTAAAGATCGTCGCCAGCACGACCCCCACCGCGAAATAGATGGCGGCGAGGATGTGCAAGGTGAGCACGACGCCATTCGGGGTAGCCGGGGTAGCAGTTGCCAAGACCACGAAGGGACCTCCAACGAGATGATGATGTGGGAACGAGACGGCACGATGCCTGTGCGAAAGGGTCGGGCGCATGCCTTCCCTATGATACAACGCGCGAGGACGCTTCGGGGGCGCAGGAGTTTCGTAAAAAATTGGGAAAGCAAAAGCAGGGAAGTTCGGTCGGTGTTTCGCACTAGCGATTCGGCATTTACGTTCTCAATGGACAAGCTCATCGGAACTGTCGGTTAGCTTTTTTTCCGCTTGACACATTCGCTACTACGTGATACTATATACCAGTAGTCAGTACTACTGGATATCTGCCATACATGATAGTAAGGGGGGGATGACCCTGGAAAACCTCACAGAAATGCTGAAAGGCGTGTTAGAGGGTTGTGTCCTTGAGATTATCAGCCGTCAGCAAACCTACGGCTACGAAATCACACGGCAACTTCATGCCCTCGGCTTCACGGACGTGGTGGACGGAACGGTGTACACCATCTTGGTACGGCTGGAAAAGAACAAGCTCGTGGACATCGAGCAAAAGCCGTCTGATATGGGGCCACCGAGAAAGTTTTTTGCGCTCAACGACGCGGGGCGCGAGGAATTACGCCGATTCTGGATAAAATGGGAATTCGTCGCGTCGAAAATCAACGAATTAAAGGAGGGTCAGCGATGAGCGGATTGTTCGACTTTTTTAGTAAGTATTTGAATGTCAAACGCTTCGCGCGGGAAAAGCGCGAGTACAAGGAGATGCAGGAACGGGCGAAGGCCCTGCCGGAAGACTACCGCTATGTGTTCCACAAAATCCAGTATTACATGTGGAGCTACTCCGGTGGGGATGGTATGGAGATGATACGAATATTCGCCGGTTTGCTTGATCTCTTCGAAACGGGCGCGGCGGAGGGCAAGCGCGTGTTGGATATCACAGGCGAGGATGTGGCCGCGTTTTGCGACGAGCTGCTGCGTAACGCCAAGACGTACATGGGAAACTGGCGTGAGGCGCTGAACCGCGACATCAGAAACAAACTCGGAAAGGGGAACGGTGCTTAAATGACGGACATGGCCATTCAAGTGAACGCTCTGCGGAAATCTTTCAAAGATACTGAAGTCCTGAAAGACGTTGATTTTGCGGTACGGCGCGGCGAGATTTTCGCCTTGCTCGGCTCGAACGGCGCGGGCAAGACGACGACCATCAACATCCTCGCGACGCTGTTGCGGGCCGACGGTGGGCGCGCGAGCGTCTGCGACTTCGACGTGGAGCGTCAGTCTGAAAAGGTGCGTCAGAGCATCAGCCTGACCGGGCAATTTGCCGCCGTGGACGGCATCCTCACAGGACGGGAAAATCTCGTGCTCATTGCCAAACTGCGGGGAGTCGCCGACGCGCACAAAACCGCCGATACATTGCTTTCCCGCTTTGGGCTACGTGACGCGGCGAAGCGTCGGGCAGCCACGTATTCTGGCGGTATGGCTCGTCGGCTGGACATCGCGATGAGCCTCGTCGGAACGCCCGCCGTGATCTTCCTTGACGAGCCGACGACGGGACTTGACCCCGAGGGGCGGCTGGAAGTCTGGAAAACTGTCAAGGATCTGGCAGACGGCGGGACCACGATTCTGCTGACGACACAAAATCTTGAGGAAGCGGAGCATCTCGCTGACCGCATCGCCATCCTGCACGGAGGGAAAATCATCGCGAGTGGGACACTGGACGACCTCAAAAAGCTCTTCCCGCCCGCCAAGATCGAATACATCGAAAAACAGCCGTCATTGGAGGATATTTTCCTCGCCATCGTCGGTCAAAAGGAGGGCAAGTAGATGAAAGCGTTGCACGATACCAGAGTGCTATTTGGGCGCTCTATGCGCCATATTCTGCGCAGCCCGGACACGATCATCACGGTCGCGATTATGCCGATTATGTTTATGCTATTGTTCGTTTACGTGTTCGGCGGCGCGATACATACAGGAGCCGGCAACTATGTGAATTACCTGTTGCCGGGCATCCTGCTGATTGCCATTGCCAGTGGCATCGCCTACACCGCCTTTCGCCTGTTTACGGACAGACAGAAAGGATTGTTCGCACGGTTTCACTCGATGCCCGTGGCGCGTTCGTCAGTCTTGTGGGCGCACGTGTTGACATCGCTGGTTTCCAACGCCATTTCGGTTGTGGTGATCATCCTGGTCGCCTTCATCATGGGCTTCCGCTCAAGCGCGGGCGTGGTGGCGTGGCTCGCGGTAGCGGGAATCCTCGTGCTGTTCACGCTGGCACTGACGTGGCTCGCGGTGATCCCCGGACTGACGGCAACATCCGTAGAGGGCGCATACGCGTTCTCGTACCCGCTCATCTTCCTGCCGTTCATGAGTTCCGCTTTCGTCCCGACCGCGACAATGCCCACTGTCGTCCGCGCGTTTGCGGAGCATCAGCCCGTAACGTCTATCGTTGATACGGTGCGTTCCCTGCTGAACTCGGAACCGGTAGGAAATGCGATATGGATTGCCCTTGCCTGGTGTGTCGGTCTTACCGTTGTGACGTACTTCTTCGCGATGAGGGCCTACAGACGGATGGTGTAAAGTGTGGCAACGCGGGGTACTGCCAAAGTGACGGAAAAGGGGGGCAGTTACTACTGGCCCCCTTTTTGAGGGATAGCCGAAACACACAGCGGGCAGGGCGCATCCTTGGCCCTGCCCGCGCGGTCGTGTGGGGCGTCAGATCATCTGCTCGACCGTGGCGAGTAGCTTGAAGATGTCGAAGGGTTTGTAGATCGTCTGCCAGCGTGGCAAGCGTCGCAGCACCGGATGGCGCGCGATCTGGTAGTCGTGCAGCGCGGTGGCGACGATGACGGGCGGCATCGCCGCGCCAAACTCATCGGCCAGCGAATCCAGCACCGTCAGCCCGTTTTGCGCCGAACAGCCCATCACATCGAAGATCAGCAGGTCTGGGTGCTCTTGGCGGATGTACGCACAGCACGCGTCACTCTCGCGAAAGAGGCGCGGCACCTCGCCGTGGTGCTCAAAGAGCATCTGATACAGATCGCGCGTCTCTTTATCATCTTCCAGAATGGCAATGGTCAGGGGTTTGGGCGCGACCAGCGTAGGGCGTGGTAGCATAGCACTAACCTCCGTGCGCAGTGAACGTGGTTCTCAGCCGCGATGTACAGTCAGATCCCTCTTCGCATGCTTCCCGAAATGGAACCACAAGGGGTAGCATAGCACGGATGATCTGCGGATGCAAGGGGGATATTCACCACGAACGGGGTCGGTGGTTGCGGAGGGGGCGTGTTTTTGCGGTGGCGGCTAGGTCATGACATCATCAGGCAATTCGTAGCACTGCACCATGCCGCACGTGTCACAGGCATGGGCACGTTGGATGCAGCCACCCTTTTTCACGGTGCCGACCGCGCGCAGTCCTCCATCGCGGCAGCGTTCACAGGGCAGCACCGGCACCAGGGCACCGTCGCGGATAGGCTGAAATGACACCCTGGCGCGCATCGCCCGCA
>JBBQSR010000027.1:0-15402 GCA_038234855.1 Ktedonobacterales bacterium
CGCGCGGGGGGCCGATCCGTCGCCGCCTGCACATAGGCGAAGGCGACGCCGCCGCGCTGCGCGCCATACTCCGTCAACACGTCGCCACGCGCCAACAGCCAGGGCACCGTCGCGTCGCCCCAGGCCAGGTGGTCGCCCCACAGCAGCCCATCGTGCACGCGCTTGGCGGCGGGCAAGCCGCGCTCGGGGAAGGCGGCGCGCAGCATCCCCACCAGATCGCGCGCGAAACTGGTGTCGATGTAGGCCACCAGCGGCACCCGCGTCTCTTCAGACGCGGCCAGCAGCGCGGTCGCCGCCGCGACGTAGCGGTCGCGCATGACGCGTGGCATGGTCGTGGCGAAGGAAACGATCAACGAGCCATCCAGGAAGGCGACGGGGGCGGGCTGGCCCGCCGTGGGGTGCCAGCCGCGCATCCACTCGACCAGCACGCGCGCCTCCAGCTCGAAGCGGCGCAGATTCACCTGCTCGTCGGCGGCCAGGTGATGCGTCTTGTCGTCGTCCAGCACGTCATCGGGCGGGGCGAAATCGTCCGGCCCCAGCACCTCGACCTCGACATCTTTCACATAGGGTCGCGCGGCGTCATGCGGATTCACGAAGATGCCCGCCTGCACCAGCGCCACGGGGATGCTGGCATCGCGCCAGGGCAACAGTTGGCTGCCATCCACGGCGGCGGTGGTGGCGCGGCTGATGACCCCCTCGGCCCAGTCGCGCGCCTCGGCATGGTGCGCGAAGCCACGCCCCAGCGGCGCGAGGGGCAGCGACCCCGCCGTTGCCGTCGCTGCCCAGGCGTCGTAGCGCGCCAGGGGACGCGCCCCGCTGCCCATCTGGGCACGCGCCAACCGCTCCTCGAGCGGGGCGCGCTGCGGATACGTTGCCGCGAGGTCGCCGAGGGCCTGGCGATAGGCAGCTAGCGCGGCGGCGAAGCTACCCTCGCCGCTGCCGAATCCCGCGCGCTTGGCTTCGAGCGCGGCGGTCACTTTGTGGGCATAGAGCATGATGAGCGCCTCCCTTGCGGCTCTGGTGCGGATGACGACGGGTGCACGCACGATGGCGGTACCCCATGCACATCCCCTGTCATTATGGCAGGGTCACATCGATGATGGTGGCGCTATAACCATCCAGATGCAGCGCCACGTCGGTTTGCGCCGTTCCCTGTGGCGTGAAGGTGACGCGCTGCGGCGTCGGTGCCCGGTTACTGGCCCTGTGGCCGCCGGTAAAGCGCCACACCTGGGCGGTCGTGACGGGGGCGAGATGTTTGCCCACCAGCGACAGACAGAGGGTTTGCGCGACCCCCGCGCCGTTGTTGTCGGTGAGCGACTGCACGCGGGTGTTGCCCAGCAAGATGTGCAGGTGGTGGTGGTCGGGCGTCAGCATCGCCAGGGTGGTGATGCCCGTCGCCGCGTCACCGTGCGCCGTGATGAGCCGCATGCCCGGCGGGAAGAGGCGCGTCAGGGCGACATACAACTGCGCGATGGGGTAGATATGAAAATCTTGGTAATCGACCAGCCCCTGCTGCGCGCTGCCAACGGCGGCGAATTGCCCCAACTGCGCGACGCCCTGCCCCTCGAAGAGCGTCAACAACGCCGCGACATAGGCATTGGCAACGGATGAGGTGCCGCGCGGATCGATGGGCAGACGCGCATTCTCATTGAAGCCGACCTCGTCGAGCCACAGCGGGATGTGCTGCCCCGGTCGTTCACGCTGCATGATGGCCTTGATGGTGATGATGCGCGTGAGGAGCCGCTGCCCATTGATCTGGCTGAAAAGCTCCGCGTCTGGCGATTTGATGCTGGCGAGCGCGTAGAAATGAAAGCTGAGGAAACCGATCGGCTGCGTCGCATCGCGCAGAAAGGTGGCGATGTATTGGTTGTCGGGGAAGGATGAGATGGTGGGGCCGCCGGTCGTGATGGTCGGGTCGACCGCGCGCATGGCCGCGACCGTCACATCATAGAGGCGGGCGAACCGCGCGGCGGGCATCCATGTGGCGTCGGGGTTCGACACCGGGGCGGGTATCTCATAGCCGGAGTTCGGTTCGTTCCAGATCTCCCAGGTGGTGATCCAGCCCTGGTGGCCCGAGGCGTGGTAGAGGCCGTTGTCGTCGGTGAAGCCGCCCTGATTATACCACCCCACCAGGCGCGCCATATATGTGGCGAATTCTTGATACGTGGGGTCGCGCAGTTGGCCCCGCCCATCGAACATCCACGGCGGCGCGCTGCGGACGTTCAGGTAAAAGGGCTGGTGGATGGCGCGGATCTGCGTGATGGCCGCGTCGAGGTGCCCGAAGTCCCATTGCCCCTGGGTGGCCTCGGGCAGCGACCCGAAATCGTCGCCATTGAAGCCGAAGTGCAGGCGGGCCAGCGGCGGCTGCCATTGGGCCAAGACCATGCCCAGGCTGGCCTGCTTGAGGCTGACGGGCGCGAGTTCGTCGGCTTGCTGGACGTTGGTGGACAGCGCGGTCTGCGCGACGGTGGTCGGGCCATCCAAGGGGAGGACGGCACGGCTCGGGGTCGGCACGGCGACCGAGCACGCGCGCACCTCGACGAGCGCGGGCGTCGTCGCGCCCGAGTGCGGATGGGTGGTGAGCATGATGACCGTGACGGCGATGATGACGCCGATGCGCACGACACCCGTGAGGCCGCTGGGCCACATGTGGGGACGGGGGCGGGCAAAGTACACCATCGACGCGAACATCTCCCCTGGCGGCATTGAGCAGACGTTCTCATTGTAGCATATCGCTTCGCGACGGCCTGGGCGAACCGCTAGAGGTCCTGCCTAGGGGCGCGCGTTATTTCAGCCGAGCGATGACGGCATCGGCGACCTGCGAGGTGCCGACGGCGGATTTGTCATCCGGTGTGGGCTTGAGGTCATAGGTGACGAACTTGCCCTCCGCGATGATGGCGGCCAACACGGCCTCTAGCTTCTCGGCGGCGGCACGCTCGCCCAGGTGGCGCAGCATCAGCGCCCCCGAAAACATCATCGCCATCGGGTTGACCTTGTTTTGCCCGGCATATTTGGGCGCGCTGCCGTGCACCGGCTCAAAGACGGCGTAGCGTTCGCCGATGTTGGCCCCCGGCGCGACACCCAAGCCCCCGATCAGGCCCGCCGACAGGTCCGAGAGGATGTCACCGTACAGGTTGGGCAGCACCAGCACGTCGGAGAGTTCGGGCTTTTGCACCAGTTGCATGCACATGTTGTCGACGATGCGGTCCTCGAAGGCGATCTGGGGGTACTCGCGCGCCACCTCTTGCGCCATCGCCAGGAAGAGGCCATCCGAGTAGCGCATGATGTTGGCCTTGTGCACCGCCGTCACCTTGCGCCGCTTATTCGCCACGGCGTAGTCAAAGGCGAAACGGACGATGCGCCGCGACGCCGCCGCCGAGATGTACTTGATGCTGATGGCGGCATCGCGGTCCAGCTTCACATGCGAGTGCACGTCGATCCATTCGACCAGCTCGTCCATGTCGGGCGTGCCGCGCTGAAACTCGATGCCCGCGTACAGATCCTCGGTGTTCTCGCGGATGATGATGAGGTCGACGTTGCTATAGCGTGAGCGCAGCCCAGGGAACGACTTCGCGGGCCGGATGTTGGCGTAGAGGTCCAGCGTCTTGCGCAGGGTGACATTGGCGCTGCGCAGTCCCTTGCCAATGGGCGTGGTGATCGGCCCCTTCAGCGCCACCCCCGTCTCGCGGATGCTTTCCAGCACGCGCGGCGGCAAGATGGTGCCATCACGCTCCAGGGTGACTTGGCCCGCCTCGTGCACGTGCCAGTCGAATGCGATGCCCGTGGCCTCCAATACCCGGCGCGTCGCTTCGGTGATTTCGGGGCCGGTCCCGTCCCCTGGGATCAGCGTGATCGCGTATGCCATGATGCTGCAACTGCCTCAAATGCTGAATGTGTGGTGAAGGCGCAACCGACCCGCGCGCCGCCAATGCAACCTCTGCCCAGTCAACGAATCATTATAGCACACGCGCTGGACCCGCTGTGCGCGATGTGGTGTGGGCACGCCTGGCGCGCGGTTTGACGCTGCGGCGTCGGCGGCACTATACTATAGAGGCGTATGCGCGGCACACGCGTCGGCGCGTTCCAGCGAAAACAGGAGCACAGGCAACCACCATGATCGGTCACACGGACGTCCCTCCCCTGCCTACAACCGATGCGGCCCCGCTCGACCCGGCGCTGGCGGCGAAATATGCCCACCTGCGCGCGTCGGTGCAGGCCCTGGGGTCCGTGCTGGTCGCGTATTCGGGGGGCGTCGATAGCGCGTTGCTCTTGAAAGTGGCGCACGACGAACTGGGCGAGCACGCGCTGGGGGCGCTGGCCATCTCGCCCGCCTATGACGACGACGAAACCGCCGCCGCGCTCGATGTGGCCGCGCGGATGGGCATCCCCGTCGTCACCATCACCACGCACGAGATGGAGAATCCGGCTTACGTGGCGAATGGCCCTGACCGCTGCTTTCACTGCAAAGACGAACTCTTCGACCGCCTCGCGCCGCTGGCGGCGGAGCGCGGCCTGGCACACATCGCCTATGGCGTGAACCGCGACGACCTGGGCGACTTTCGCCCTGGCCACCGGGCGGCGCGCCAGCACGGCGTCAGCGGGCCGCTGCAAGACGCCGAGATGGGCAAAGACGACATCCGCGCGCTGGCGCATCATCTGGGCGTGCCGGTGTGGGATAAGCCCGCGCTGGCGTGCTATTCGTCGCGCATCCCCTATGGCACGACGGTGACGGTGGCGGCACTGCGCCAGGTCGGCCAGGCCGAACGGCTGGTGCGCAGCTTTGGCTTCGCGCGGGTGCGAGTGCGGCACCACGACACCATCGCCCGCATCGAGGTCGACGCCGCCGACCTGCCGCGCATCATCCAGCCCGAGGTGCGCGAACCCATCGAGCGCGGTTTGCGCGACCTGGGCTATCTGTACGTGACGCTGGACCTGCGCGGCTACCGCATGGGCAGCCTGAATGCCGCGCTGCGCCCCGCCCACACCGCCGCGAAGTAAGGGGCGGTCTGGTGCCGCTCGCCATCTCCCATTGGGAATCGAGGATATCATCGTGGATCTCGAAACGATCAAGTCATCCGTGCGCCAGATTTTGGGGGCCATCGGCGAGGACCCAGATCGTGAAGGGTTGCAGGGCACCCCGCGCCGCATCGCCGAGATGTATGCCGAGATCTTCGCGGGCCTCAGCCAAGACCCGCGTGATGTCTTGCGCGTCGGTTTCGAGGAGGGCCATGAAGAGATGGTCATCGTCAAGGACATCCCGTTTTATTCGGTCTGCGAGCACCATCTGGTGCCGTTCTTTGGCAAGGCGCACGTCGGCTACATCCCCAGTGGCCGCGTCGTCGGCATCAGCAAGATGGCCCGCGCCACCGAGATCCTGGCGCGTCGCCCGCAGTTGCAGGAACGGCTGACGACCCAGCTCGCCGAGGCCATCATGGAGACGCTGTCCCCCGATGGCGTGGGGGTGGTGATCGAGGCTGAGCACCTGTGCTATGACAGCGAAACCGAGATCCTCACCGAGAATGGCTGGCGACGCTTCGCCGAACTGCGGATGGAAAAGGTCGCCCAGGTCGACCCCGTGACGCTGGAAAGCTCCTTCGTCCGCCCGCAGCAGTGGATCAATTACGCGTATCGCGGCCCCATGCACCGCTTCCTCTCGGACGAGATCGATCTGCTGGTGACGCCGGACCACCGCATGCTGGTGCAGCGCGCGGATGAGTTTCGTCGCGGCCCCGGCGCGTGGCACTTCATGGCGGCGAGCGAGCTGGACCGCGACGCCACCTATGTGCTGCCCTGCCGCTGCGCCCGCCCCGGCGAGGCGCGCTGGCACGACCGCCTGGCGCTGGTGAACCCCGACCAACATCAGGTCGAGCAGTACGATGGCACGGTCTATTGTGTGACGGTGCCGACGGGCGCGATCTATGTACGGCGCAACGGCCAAACGGCGGTGTCAGGCAACTGCATGACGATGCGCGGCGTCAAGAAGCCCGGCAGCATGACCGTCACCAGCGCCATGCGTGGCAGCTTTCGCCGCAGCGCCGCCACGCGCGCCGAGTTCATGTCGCTCATCCGCCAGAGTCGCTGAGGGGCGTGTGGGGAGGAGCCAGATCGATTAGGGCACGAGGACGGCAGGCGGTTGAAACCGTGCCTGAACGTCTACAGGCGTGGGTTTACCCCCTGGCTCCCTCCTCGCCACGCGTGCTCCCCTTGCTCACGTCATCCTGCCATCCTGACCCCCCCGAGCTCCATTACAGCGCGTCGAAGAGGCTACCCGAGCCGGGGGAAAAGAGGCGCTGATAGAGCATCTCGGCGTAGTCGTCGGTCATGCCCGCGATGTAGTCGCGTGCCACCACCGCACGCAGGGTTTCGCTTTTGCGGGCGGCGTCAAAGACCCCGCGAAACTCGTCGGGGTACAGGTCGCCCGCGTCGACATGGATCAGTTCGCGGAAGAGCCGCCGCACCACATGGCGCGACCGCCGTTCGAGCGTCGCCACGCGCTGATCGTGCACGATCAGATAGCTGGCGATCTTTTGGTACAGTTTCGCGCGGCCCTGCTCATCGGCGTTGACGAAAAGTTCCTGGGTATAGCGTCCAGAGCCGGTGGTGCCGTCGGGCAGCTTGCGCTTGCGCGGCCTCGCCACGGTGATGAAGCGGTGGATGAGGTCCGAGGTGAGGTCTTTGCGGGCGGCGGCACGTTGGCGGGCATCGCTCATCTCTTCGATGGCGCGCACCTGGCCGGTGAGCCAGCGATAGGTGCCCTCCATCTTGCTGCGGACGTACTCGGTCGGCATGTTGCTCAACAGGTAATCTTCGAGCGCGTCCTCGCTCATGCGGGCCGAGGTGATCATCCCCGCGTGGATGCCGTCTTCGAGGTCATGCACGGAATAGGCGACCTGGTCGGCCCAATCCACGATCTCTGTCTCGAACGAGAGTTGGCCGGGCGGCGTGCCCGTCAGCACCCATTCGATGATGGGCCGCTCGGTCGAATAAACGAAACGGTCGGCGCGGTCGACCTTATGCTTCAGCAGCCCATCCAGGGTGGCGCGCGTCAGATTCAGCCCACGATAGTTCAGCCGCTTCGACTCGATCTCGGTCAACAGCCGGATGTTTTGGGCATTGCTCTCGAAGGAATCGCACGTCTTGTCGTGCAGATGCTCTTCCATACAGTCCGCCAGCGCCCGCTCGCCCGCGTGCCCAAAGGGCGGGTGCCCGATGTCGTGCGCCAGACTGATGGCCTCGACCAATTCGGTGCTGACGACCTCGGTGCGGCTGGCCGTGTTGACGTCCATCGCGATGCCCTTGGCGATCTGCGCGACCTCTAGCGAATGCGTCAGGCGGGTGCGAAAGAAGGTGTCGTGGCCCATCCCAAAGATCTGCGTCTTGCCCTGCAACCGGCGAAACGCGACGGAATGGATGATGCGCGCGCGGTCCACCTCGAAGGGGGAGCGCACATCGTTGTCTTCATGCGTGTCGGGGGACTGGCGCGCATAATCTTCGGAGCTATAGGTGGACATAGGGCTACCAACCACTGATTTTTCCTCGTGCATGCCCACCAGCGGGACGGACGCATTGCGGGAAGGTCTCACGCCCTCTAGTGTCGCAGCAAAATCCCCCCACGTCAAGGGTCGCCTCGGGTGATATGCTGACGAAGAAAGCGAGGACATCCCCATGAGCAGCAACGACGCTAATAATCAAGCGGCCATCACCGGTCATGCGCACGGAAATTGGCCGCGCTTCGAGTTGGTTCGCTTTCCGCAACCAGCGGGCGATTTAGCTGATCTGGTACTACCCCTGCTCAAGCACGGCGCACCGAAAGCGCTCTTAAGTAGGTATCATCCACTCAACGAACTGAAGCTCGTTGAGGTGCCGGTGTATGGCCAACTCATATGCTTTGGTATATGTGCTAATGAACACGAACTTCTCTGCTTAAACCCGACCACTGGAGCCATCCTCGCTGTTATCTTTTATGCTCCTTACGGCTCACCTCTCTTTGAAAATATGCATATCTACAACATCCTCTTAGTCAATGCCAGCCTTGCACAGTTCATCGCGTCGGTCCGCGCCATCTATGAGCACTTTCCCTTTGATGAAGCGAGCAAAGCGCATGAAAACATGTCTGACGATGAATGGGACGCGCTTTTTGCTGCAACGGAGCGTACTGCAAAAAAGTTCAGGATACTTTTAAGAAATATCGACTCAACAGCAGTCTCTGATCCAAACGAGGAGCACTTTTGGGATACATTCCTTTCAGACCTGGATATAGATGGAATTGGCGCTTTCTACTGAAAGCGCATGCCAGCAGGTCAACTCGCTGCATGCATTCTGGATGCAGGTGCTATTGAGCACTACACGAAGTAGTGCAGCATCAGCTCGTTGTCGCGGAAGCCACAGGCGTTGGCGAGGCACCCCAGGCCCCACAGCCGCTCGATGGTCGCCAGCAAGCTATAGTGGTTATACGCCGTCGCGTCGCTGATGCGGGCCCCGCCGCGCGAGGTGATGATGATGGCGGGCGCGTTGCCGCCGCCCAGCGTCGTCTTGTTCACACCGACCGGGCTATGGCAGCAGCCCGTCCAGCCCGAGTAGTCGTTTTCGTCCCACACCACGGCGATGGCCGATCCCTCGCCCCAAGCCCGCGACCCCATGATCATCGGTACGACCTGGCTCAGGTAGCGGTCGCCAAGCTGGATGACGCTGTGGTCCGCGCCACCGTCCGACTTCGCACAGGCGGCGATGTTCTCGGCGGCGGCATTAGCGGGGGAAAGATCGTGCATGTCGTTGCACTGGCTCGGCGAGATCCAGACGAGGTTCGGCACGGTGCCTGCCAGGTCATGCGCGAAGCCATCCGTGGTGAAGGGCGCGATATGTGCCATCCGCGTGGGATTGTTGGCGATGTCGCTGAAATAGACGAAGGGGTTGTGCTTGGCGGCGTAGAGCCGATGGCCGAAATATTCCCCGGTGTAGCCGATGGCGGGCAGCGATTCCATATAGGCGCGCCACGACAGGCCGTGCGTTTCCAGTTGATCCACCAGATTCGTGCTGGTGAAAAGGTGTGGCTGTGCCTGTTGATGCGCGACCTGCGCCCCCGTCAGCAGCAAACCGGGATATTCCTTGCCGGGGACGAACTCGGCGGCGGGGCACGTCACCGTCGCGCCGGGCTTGCAGTCATCGAAGATGCCCTGCGTGTCGCCCGACACCAGCGCCAGATAGTTGGGCAGACTGGGATGCGTGACGCCAAAATAATTCGTCGCCAGATTGTAGCGCCCTGCCAACTGGTTGATGTACGGCGCATCGGCGGTGTTGCCGATGATCTCATCCGTCCGGCGATTTTCCATCATGATGACGAAGAGATGGCGGAGGGCGGGCGTCGGCCCGCTCGCGTTCGCCGTGTCGCGCGTCGACGCCGCGAACCCCACCACCATCACGGCGAGTACCACCGCGATCACGATCCCCTGCACCCTGCTGCCCATCGCTGCCGCCTCTTTCCGTGTGAACTGTGCTCATCTCAGCATCCATCATAGAGAGTCCGCGTTAAGGCGATGTTAATGGCACGGTATCCCCCCTTTTCTCCCCTGGTCTAGCCAAGCCAAGCGAATACGCATATAATCTAGAAGCTGCTTTGCGGGAAGTTGCTTCGCGAGCGGTTGCTAGGCAAGATAGCCGCGAATGCGACGGCGGAGCGTTGGTCGTGGGGGCACGGAGTTGGGAATGCGCAATCGTTGGCAAGCACAGGTAGTGGTGGTCGTCGTCGTGCTGGCCCTGCTGAGTGGCAGCGTCATCGCGGCGGGTTTGTTTCACGATCCCGTGCGGGATGGCAGCGCGCTCGTCGTGCGGCCCACCAGCACCCCCGTCCCGACCCCGACCGATACGCTGACGCTCGACGTCACTCTGGGGGCCAAGACCCCCAGCACCATGGGCCTGGGCACCAACATCCAGGGGTGGTCAGACCTCGCGCCGACGAATGGGCCACGCGCGGCGGTGGCACAGCGGCTGCTGGCGGGCTGGAAGCCGCAGATGGTGCGCGTCCACGTCGGCTTTCGCGGCGAAACGCCGATCAGCGCGCCCGAGGAGACGCGCGACGTGTGGGACTTCACCAGCCTCGATAACATCATCACGTCCCTGCGCGCGCTCAACCTGACCTATTTCCTCGACATCCGCACCGCGCCGCCGTGGATGTATGACAACACCGGGCACCTGCCCGTCGCCAACTTTCCCCTTTTCGCGCGGTACATGGCGCAGATCGTCGGGTGGTACAACAAGGGCGGCTTCACTGACAGTGCCGGGGTGGCACATCCCTCCAGCCACCACGACTGGGTGAAGACGTGGGAGATCTGGAACGAGCCGAAATCAGGCTGGGACATCCCCACGAAAGCTCCGGGCTATAACCCCGCCGCCGCGCCGTGGATGCAGCCCGAAGTCTATGCCGCGCTCTATGACACCACGGTTACCGCCATGCGCGAGGTGGACCCGTCCATCCTGACGGGCGGTCCAGCGCTGAACTCGTACCCCGACGACTCGTACTTCGCCATCTTTCTGCAAAACGTGACGGCTCCGCTGGACTTCTTCTCGTTTCATTTCTATGCGGAGTATGACCCCAAGAATCCCGACCAACATCTGCTCGACGCAGTCACGGGGGACCGCTTCCTGACGCGGCTGATGAACGTGCAAGCGTATGAAAAGCAATATCGCCCCGGCAAGCCGCCGATCCCCATCTGGATCACCGAACTGGGCATCAACGAAAGCTCGCTCGCGGCGCGCGACCCACGCGGCACCGCCCCCATCGCCTATGCCTTCCTGGCCGATACCCTCACCACCGCCTTCACCCATGGGGTGCAACAGATCGACCAATTCTGCCTGGCCAGCGACCTGCAACTGGGGCTGATGGATAACAAGAGCAACGCGATCTATCGCCCCTATGGCTTCTATCAGACCTTTACCCAGCAGTTTCCGTCGGGCAGCACGCTCATCACCACGCCCAAGGCGGTGGATGCCGCATCTGGGCTGACGCTGTTGGCGATGGTCGCTCCAGACGGCAAGTCGCTGCGCGTGCTGGTGGGCAACATCAAGGTCGCCCACCCCACCGACGTGAATGGGGCAGGTGTCGCCAAGAACATCCGCTTGCTGCTGAAAGGCACCGTCGCGGGGCACGCCATCGACACCGCGCACCCCGCGCAGGTGTGGCGCTTCGATGCGACGACGCCCGCCACGCTCACCCCCGCGCCGACCAGTTTCACCCCCCTCACGGATGGCAGCCTGCCCGCCGTGCAAGGCACCCTCACCGGCTATGGCGCGCTGATCTTCTCGGTGCCGCTAGTCTGAGGGACAGCGTTCCCTGGCTAGCGCCGCCGCAGAACATCGCCCGTATCCGCGTCCGCTGCTGTCAACGACTCTCCATCGTTCGCATCGGCGCGAACTATCCGCGCTTGACACGAATCATGGTGGCAGGACAAGCCGACATTCCCCCACCACTCCCTTGCCCCATGCCGCCTCGTCATGGTATAGTTAATTCTGAGTGGATTACTCGGATTAACGGCGGGTGGCGATGCAGCACAGCAGACTCTCGGCTTCATTGATCAACGATCCGTTGAGGATACTGAAAGAGGAGGGGAAAGCAGCGATGCTTCATATTTCCACCCGTGGGGAATACGGCGTGCGCGTGATGATCGACCTCGCCCGGCACTTCGACGGGGGCTTGCGCTCCCTCACCGAGATCTCGGAAGACGAAGGGCTGCCCGTTCAATATCTGGAGCAGTTGATCAAGCGGCTGCGCGACAAGGAACTGGTCGCCAGCGTGCGCGGCGCGCATGGCGGCTATCAGCTCACCCGCCCGCCCGATGCCATCCGCATGAGCGATGTCTTGCAGGCGCTGGAAGGCTCGCTCGAAACGTATAGCTGCCCCAGCGACAAAGACACCCAGGGCATCACCTGCGACTGGGGCCACCGCATCGACGACTGCACCACGCGCATGTTGTGGGCGAAGCTCCGCACGGCCATCTTTCAGACGCTCGACAGCATCACCCTGGCGGAACTCAGCGCCGTCCCCGCGCATCCCGCACTGCGGGGCCTGCTGGCGGGCGGCGCTTCGGCATAGCACCCCGTCCTATCCTCCGGCCAGCAACCGGTGATTTTTTATCGTGAGGAGACACAGACATTCCATGACTACACCAACGGAGGCGGCGGATCTCATCATCCGCGATCTGCATGCGACGGTAGCAGATAAAGAGATTTTGCGCGGCGTCAACCTGGAAATTCGCAAAGGCGAGACGCACGCGCTGATGGGGCCGAACGGCTCGGGCAAGAGCACGCTGGCGAATGTCATCATGGGCCACCCGGCCTACACCGTGACACAGGGCCAGATTCTCTTCAAGGGCTACGATGTCGCCGCCCTTTCCGCCGACAAGCGGGCACGGATGGGCCTCTTCCTGGCCTTCCAATATCCCCTGTCGGTGCCGGGCGTGACGCTCTCGAACTTCCTGCGCAGCGCCTATGCCGCGCGCAAAGAGGGCTTTGACCCCGACAAGCCCGTCGAGACCAGTGGCACCGCCCCCAAGAAGCGCAACCTCAACCCCACCGAGTTTCGCAAACTGCTGGCCGCCAAGATGGAGATCCTCAAGGTCGACAACACTTTCCTGAGCCGCTATCTAAACGAAGGCTTCTCGGGCGGCGAAAAGAAGCGCGCCGAGATCTTGCAGATGGCGCTGCTGGCCCCCGAGATCGCCGTGCTGGACGAAACCGACTCGGGTCTGGATATCGACGCGCTGCGCATCGTGGCTGAGGGCGTCAATGCCCTGCGCGGCCCCCAGATGGGCAGCCTCATCATCACCCACTATCAGCGGTTGCTCAACTACATCACCCCCGACATCGTGCATGTGATGTATAAGGGCCAGATCATCCGCACGGGTGGCCGCGAACTCGCCCTGGAACTGGAAGAGAAGGGCTATGCCTGGCTGACCGGCGAAGAAGTGGAAGAACCCGTCGCTACTGCATAGGCCGAGCTCGAACACGAAGGCCAAGAATTTCCACGAAAAGCATGAAGGTTTGTTGCTATTGGATGAGGGTAGTGCTTCGTCTTTTCCTCGATTTCGTGGCCTTCGTGGATTTTCGTAGCCTTCGTGTTCGAAACCAGCCGCTCAAAGGATTGCTCGATGATGCTCGATATCTCAGCCCAGGCGGCGCTCGGCGCGCTGGCACCGCGCGCGGACTTCCCCATCCTCAGCCAGAGGGTGCAGGGCAAGGCGCTGGTGTACCTCGACAGCACGGCGACGGCGCAAAAGCCGCTGAGCGTGCTCGACGCGATGGATGGCTATTACCGCACGACCAACGCGAATGTGCACCGTGGTGCATATGCCCTCAGCGAAGCCGCCAGCGCGCAATATGAAGATGCGCGCAAACGGATCGCGCGGTTCATCCATGCCCGGTCGGTGCGCGAGGTCATCTTTACCCGCAACGCGACCGAGGGGCTGAATCTCGTGGCGCAGACTTGGGGCCTCGCCAACCTTGGCGCGGGCGACCTGATCGTGCTGACCGAGATGGAACATCACAGCAACCTCGTTCCCTGGCAGATGCTCGCCGATCGCACGGGGGCCGTCCTCGACTTCATCCCCGTCACCGACGCGGGGTTGCTGGACCAAGACGCCTACACGAAGCTGCTGGAACGCGCGCCCAAGCTGGTCGCCTTCTCGCTGATGTCGAACGTTTTGGGGACTATCACCCCGGCCAAGGCGATGATCGCGGCGGCACACGCGGCGGGCGCGGTGGTCGTCTGCGATGGGGCGCAATCCGTGGCGCATCTGCCGACGGATGTGCGCGATCTCGACTGCGACTTCCTAGCCTTCTCGGGGCATAAGATGCTGGGGCCGACGGGCATTGGCGTGCTGTATGGCAAGCGGGCGCTGCTTGAGGCGATGCCGCCCTTCCTGGGCGGCGGCGATATGATCCGCGAGGTACACCTGCGCAGCTTCACCCCCAACGATCTGCCGTGGAAGTTCGAGGCGGGCACCCCGGCCATCGCCGAAGCCATCGGCCTGGGCGCTGCGGTCGATTACCTGAGCGCGCTGGGGATGGCCGCCGTCGCAGAGCACGAGGCGCGGTTGGCGGCGTACATGGTCGCCACGCTCGGCCAGATCGCCGGGCTGCACATCGTCGGCCCAACGACGGGGCCACGCGGCGCGGTCGTGTCTTTTACGCTGGACCAGATGCATCCGCATGATCTGGCGACGCTGCTGGACGCGGATGGCCTCGCGGTGCGCGCGGGCCACCACTGCGCGCAACCGCTGATGGAACGTTTTGGACTGCCCGCTACCGCACGCGCCAGTGCCTATGTCTACACCACCGCCGCCGAGATCGACGCGCTGGCCACTGGCATCGCCCACGCCATCGCGCTGTTTCAGTAAGCGGACGACGTGACCTCCGTGCTGCATCCCAGAAGGTGACGAATGATGGAAGACCTCTATCGCGCATACATCCTCGAACATCAGCGCGAGCCGCATA
Source organism: Ktedonobacterales bacterium (assembly GCA_038234855.1). Classification (GTDB taxonomy): domain Bacteria; phylum Chloroflexota; class Ktedonobacteria; order Ktedonobacterales; family JACDGC01; genus JACDGC01. Next base: position 14,485 of record JBBQSR010000027.1, read on the forward strand.
ACAAGGGCGATATGGCGAACCCTGACCGCTTCGCCGCGTATGCCAACCCCTTTTGCGGCGACCGCTTGCAGATGAGCGTGCGGCTCGACGGCGACCGCGTGGCCGATGTGCGCTTCAACGGCCAGGGCTGCGCCATCAGCCAGGCGGCGGCCTCGATGCTGACCGACGAGATGTTCGACAAAACCCTGACCGAACTCGCCGCCATCACCAAAGAAGAGATGTTCGCCATGCTCGGCATCCCGCTCAGCCCCGCGCGCCAAAAATGCGGCCTGCTGGCGTGGGAGGTGTTGCGCAAGGGCATCCTTGGTCAAGCGGACCCCACAGGTGATGAGGACCTCGAATAACGGGCGCAGTGCCGTTGACATGCGAGAGGTGCCCGCCATTTCGTCGGACAAACAGCGGGGAATTTCACTTCAGCGGCCACTAGCCCACCGCGTTTTGGCGCACTACGACCTGCCGCGTTTCGGAGGTCAGCGCCCCTAGCGGCTGCTCGGCATCTGCCCGCTTCGTGTCGGTCGCCGCGTCAGGGTCACGCAGGTAGGTAGTCAGGGCATAACCAAACGCGCCACAGTGCGCGAAAGCCAGCAACATCCCCACCGTGTCGAAGGTGGCGGCGAGCACGCTGCTGAGCGCGGGCAACGACAGGAAGGGGATCAGCTCGCTGCTGGCGAAGCTGCCACCACCGACACCGATGACCATATTCAGCAAGCACAGCGCCGTTCCTAGCAGATAGAGGGTGACGAGTGGCTGCGGCGTCGGGCGCGGCGCGAGGATGATGCACGCGAGCATGAGCGGGATGAACAAGAACAGGTATCGTTCATGCTGCCCCCCCATGAAAAGGAAGAAACCGAAGCTCTGAACGGCCATGCCAAAACACAGCGCCAGCGGTTCGCGATGTCGCCAGATGTGGATGCCCAC
>JBBQSR010000028.1:0-15298 GCA_038234855.1 Ktedonobacterales bacterium
GTCGGCGTGGGGCGCGGGGCAGGTCATCACATTGCGGTTGACATCGCCGCACGCCGCCAACGTCGTCAGCAGGCTCGCATTGATGGCGCGGATGGTCGCGTGCAGGTCGTCCTTGATGACGCCGTGCACTTGGATGCCCTGCCGCGTGGTGAGGCGCAGCGTGCCGTTGGCATAGGCATCCGCGATGTCGTCGTGGGCCAGATATTGCTCCGCCGTCAAGATGCCGCCGGGAACGCGCGTCCGCACCATAAACTGATACGCCTTCTGCGAATGGTTGATCTGGCGGATATCGCGGTCATCTTGCTGATAGGTGCCATGGAACTTGAGCAGCGTCGTCTGTTCCTCGCTGAAGCGCGGGGATGGTTCTTGCAACTGCGCTGAGATCGCGCCGCGTAGCCCATCGCTGGCGAGCTTGAGGCGTTCGACCTTGCTGCCCTGGCCGGGGCCGAGGGTGTGCAGCGTCGGTGGGGGGACGACATCCTCTGATGGTGGCATGGGGGAGGCTCCTTCCTGGTGCGGCGACAACCGATTGCGCGCCCAGGTGGCGCGCATGGCGTCATAATCTGCGGGCGACACCGCGACGAAGCGGCGGATGCCCCCCCGCGCGAGGTGGCGTGCCATCGTGGGGTCTTCGTGTAGCGACAGCAGGGCCGCGCGCAAACGCCGCACCTCAGCCTCGGGCACCGCGCGATGCACAACGATGGGCGGGGCCGTTGATGGCCCCAGCATGGCGATGCGGCGCAGGTGTCGGCTCACGGCGCGGTGTCGCTGGCGATAGACATCCCAAATCTGCGAGTCAATCGCGGCGGCATCGATCTCGCCCGCCAGCACCGCCGCGAGCGACGCCAAGTGTGAGCCGGTCGTGGGGACCTGGGCAAAATAGCCCCAGTCGTGCCCCCTCTGGCGCAACTGCTCTTGTACGACGGCGTACCCCGAATGCGACCCCGGCTCGTTGATGCAGAAGCGCGCCCCCTGCAAATCGGCCCAGGTAGCGAAGGGGCTGTCTTGGCGCACGACGACATCCGAGAAGTACCAGGGCTGGCCCTGGTAGCGACGGCCCCGTAAAACGGGAGCGGCCAAGAGCGTTACCGGCGACGGTTCATGCTCGGTCAGCAGCAGATATTGCGCGCCACACAAAAACGCCAGATCAAAGTGGCCATTAACCAGCTCGGGCAGTGCCGCTGTTTCATCCAATGCCCAGGGGACCCCGATGGCGGCACCGAGGGCACCGACGATGGCGGCATAGGTGGGCAAGAGTTGGGGCGACAGATAGGTGCCCACACGCAAACGGGTTAGCTCAGCAGTCGGTGTCGCCATCTTCGCCTCCAAAAGCATACTGGTGCGCGTTCGTCACGGCGAACGTCTCGGCGTGGGCCATGATCCCGCCAGGCAGGTTCCCGCGATACAGGTGAATCCATCGGTAGAAGCGGGGGGCGAGTTCCTGAGCGGCATAGCGGTGGCTCGCCTCGTGATGCAGTATCCCAATGGCTTCGGCGCGCCGAAAGAGCACCAGATTGCACCAGTTGCGGTCGGGCAATTCCAGCGAGGCATAGCCCAACACGTCGTGGTGGCCGATCAGCCCTTCCATGATGCGCTCGTCGGCGGCGATCACTTCATCCACCAGTGCCGGGGCGAGGACACGTTGCTTTTGGCCGATGAAGCAGACGAAGGCGCAGGGGCGATGCAGCAGATGCTCGGGCCGCTGAAAGAGGACGATGCGGCGCGCGTTGCCCGCGTCATTCCGCACGTGCACGACATAGGGCAACGCGCCACAATGCTCCACATCCACGATGTTGATGGCTGAAACGATGGTGCTCGCTAGGGTATGGAGCAGCGCCTCATCGCGCGCGGGGATGGCGAAGCTGGGATGGTGGGGTGGGGGAGCGACAGCTTCCAGCATGGGCAGACTCCTAAAAGCCAAAGAATAGCGTCATGCTCGACGTGCAAGGGGACTCGTGCGCGACACGGTGTGCCGTTTACGGTCTCGTTAGCGACCGAGCGGGATGGCTGAGCGATCGGCACAGGGCTGCGTCAGGCACAGGTGTGCATGCTCAAACAAGGGAAAGAGGGAGATATACCGCAGCCAGCCGGGATGAGGCTGGCTATTTACACAGGCAGGAGGGGGGAAGGACGGCAATGCCCAGGGAAGCGTGGGCAGACAACGTGAAGGTATGGAAGAGAAGTCTCATCGTATGCATGAAAGGGCCTACCTCTTCGAGATAGTTACTTTTTGTAACTAATCAGAGTATAGCAGAATCCCTCGCATTTCGCAAGAGGGCGTGCGTTGGGGCGATGAGCGGCTCGCTATATGGCGTTCGCTGATTGCGGCGAACCGTAGTGTGCCCATTCCTCCGGCGTCCAGGCTCCCAGAAGGTTGAGCGGCCCATAGCAAGCGGGATTGCCCGCGTAGATGGCCTCGCAGTCGCCGCACAACCCCATTATGCTTTGCCCACCTCCCTGAATCTTCGTGAGGTGAGCCAGGCAACAGATGTGCTGGCAACTGGCACACCGCACGCGGGTTCCCGCTCCGCAGTGCGTGCATGGTTGGCTGATGGCTAGGGTGGGCATATTCGCTTCCTTTCACAACAATGGCAACACCTGGCTGCCGATGCGCTCAATCTCCTCTAGCATGGGGCTGCACTGGATCAGCACCAGATCGACGCCCACTTCGGCAAAGGCGCGCAGCCGCTCCGCGATCTGCGCAGGGGTGCCGATGAGGTTGGGGCGCAAACCGCGATTCGAGACGGAGTAGTCGCGCAAGGTCAGTTCTCGTTCGAGCTGTGACATGGTGGTGAAATCCGCGAAGCTGGCATACCCGGCGGCGTCGCGCACGGTGGTGATGCGCGCTAGCTCCGCTTGCGCCTCGGCCTCGGTGTCGCGGCAAATGACATAGGCCGCCAGCCCAAAGCGCAGCGTTTTGCCCACGGCAGCGGCACGGGCGCGCATATCGGCGACCTTGCCCGCGACCGTCGCCAGATCGTCGCCATGCATCAGGTAGGCGTCGCATTCCGCCGCGATGAGGGTTTTCGCCGCTGGGGATTCGCCGCCCGCGTAGAGGCGCGGCCAGGGCTGCTGCACGGGTTTGGGCATCAGCAGCGCATCCTCGACGTGCATGTATTTGCCGTCGACGGTCGTGCGCGCTTGCGTCCACATACCCTTGAGCACCGCCAGGAACTCGGCGGTGCGGGCATAGCGTTCGTCGTGTTGCACGAAATCCATGCCATATTGCCGCGCTTCCTCGGCCCACCACGCCGAAACGACGTTGAGGGTGAAGCGCCCGCCGCTGAGTTGGTCGATATTCGCGGCCATCTTCGCGGCGACGGCGGGGTTGTGGTAGCCGGGGCGAATGGCCGTCATGATCTCGATGCGCTCCGTCACGGCGGCCAGTGCGGCGGCGGTGGACCACGCTTCGAGCACCGGCTCGGTGGGTCCTTTGATATCGTTGAGGTACAGTTCCGCGATGAGCGTGGTCGAAAACCCCAGCGCCTCGGCGCGCCGCGCCACGTCACGACAATAGGCGAAGGTCGTCGGCATCCCTTCGTCGGGGATGTTGCGTAGCCAGCCGCCGAAGATCGGCAGCCAGAAGCCGACATCAATGATGGGTTTGTTTGCCATAGATCCGCCTTTTCTCGCGCTCAGCAGGCGCAGTAGTAGGTGCGCGATTGCACCACGCCCTGCATCATGCGCGCGGCGGGTTCGGGGTCGTCGGGGTCGATGATGGCATCGATGAAATGCTCGCCCCGCCCCGTCAGGATCTCGGCCCATGCCGCCTCAGGAACGAATGTGCTGCTCGCCTGCCCATAGCCCGCCAGCCGCAACGTCAGATAATCCTTGGCATAGGTCCAGATCACGTTGTCGCGCGGCGGGCCGACGGGCGCGGGCGTGCCCAGCGCATCGGTGTAGGCCAGCCAGGGCAGATCGACCCCGGCGGCGATGGGCAGGCCGATCCACTTCCAGACACGCGTGTTCACGTCCAGCAGTTTGTGGGTGTTGTCGCGCGCATCATAGATGAACTCGACCTCCGCGATCCCCTGGTAGCCAAAGGCAGTGAGGATCTGTTCACCCTGCCGCGCGATTTCCTCGACCCAGGCGGCCTGCACCAGGCAGCCCGTGCCGAAGTCCGGCGGATACTGCTCGAGCTTGCGCCCCACGAAGACGCCGTGCGAGGTGCCGTCACGTCCGATGTAGGGACAGACGGAGTAAAAGTCGCTCAGCCCCTGCCCGATGATCTCTTGGATGACGACGCCGTGGCCCGCCACCTGGGCCAGCCGCTGCTGCAATTCCTCGGGTGACTCGATCTGCCAGACCTTCACCCCAAACGCTTCATAGAAGGATCGCTGCTCGGTGGGCTTGAGGATGCAGGGGTACGGCAATTCGGCGGCCAGCGCGGCGGGGTCGCTATCATCCAGATACCACGTGCGCGGAATGGGGATGCCGCGCTCTGCCGCCGTGCGATACAGTTGGCTTTTATCCAAAATCGGTTCGACGATCTCCGGCCCAGAGAACGGGATGGTGACGTAAGGGTCCAGCGCGGCGCGGTGACGGTTGACGGCCAACACCCATTCATCATTCGTGGGGTAGAGCACGCCGCGCTGGGTAAGGGTCTGGCCCAGGCGCACCAGGGTTGCGATGAAGGCGTCCTCATCCGCGAGGACGTTGGGGCAACGGCCCGCGACGGTGACATAACGCGAGGCCAGGCCATAGCCCCCCGCCTCGCGGTCCAGCGCGATGATGGGGATGCCCCGCCGCCCCAGCGAACGCGCCACCGCCAGCCCGGTGATGTGGCTATTGAAGACGATGGCGGGTGGCTGCGGCATGGGGTTCACCCGTTCGCGCACGGCGGCCAGCCAATCGGCTTCGGCGAGATGAAAGGGGACCATGAATATACTCCTTATCGCCGCTGGGCGACGACCCGCTATGCGGGGCACCACGCCATCAGCGTGCTTGCAGAGGGAGGTAGCGGAGCCGCCCGCGCATCGTCGGAGCGACCACAACTCAAATGATAACGCAGGACCGCCGCCCGGTGCACGAGCGAGGGCGGCGCTGGCATCATAGGGCGTTCCTCGCTGTGGTTTGCTAGGCGGCTGTTGGCGCGCGTTGGCCGCGCAGCACGAAAGCGATCAGGAATCCCACGACCAAGCCAGCTACCCCCGTCAAGATGGCAACCCAAGCGGGCGTCCCCGTCGTGGTGGTCGTCGTACTGGCAGCGGTTGGCGGGACCTTATCGGTCTTGCCGCTCGGATCGACCCCAAAGACGAACGCGCCCAGCGTCGGGTCGCCATCTACCGCCGAGACGGTCGTCCAATCGACACGGTAGATGTCCGAACCATCACCCTTCATAGTGACCGACGCTGTTTTGGGGTCGGTGGCGCTGATCTGCGCGGGACCTGTCGAAACCACGGTGGCTTTGTTATCCACCACGGTGATGCTCAGTCCCTTGGGATCGAGATTTTGGGCGAAGGTGATGGTCACGGTGGTGGGGGTGGCAGTGAGTACGGCATTGGCGGCAGGGGTGGACGAAACATAAGCGGCATGGGCCTGCGCCGCGCTCAACGGTAAGGCCAATGCCAGCATGACTGCGTAGGTGGTGGTCAGGCCGGTCACGAAGAGACGGCGACCAAGAGAACGAGACATGATTTGCGATTCCTCCACGAAATATGCGGCCACCTCACGAGTAGCAACGGGGTGACGACGATGCGACCATCTGAGTCTCATTGTACGGGGTAGTGAGGAAACTTGTCTATCGGGACTTCCATCTCTGGTCGCATCCGTGCTTTTCCTGACAGCACTGTGGACTCGGGGCGCGTTTGCAAAGGGACCCCTAAAGCCAGCGGGTGATGCAAACGATGGGAATCATCGCCCCCGCGCCTTCCAATGGTGACATGCTTGTGGTGACATGTTTGACAACTTTGGCAACGCAACTCAGCGCTGATTCAGAAAAGCGGTGAGCCAAGCATACCGTCGCAATGACACTTTGATCCGTTGAGGCTACTAAAAGTTGGTGTTCATGGTGCGCGACATGCTGAAAATGTGGGCCTCCATTGCTCTTCGAGTTTGACGCCACGAAACCGAGGTAGGGTCATCATGTCTCTGTTCACGCCAATTAATAGGTGTGGGTGACGCAGGCGCGTTGTCGGCCCAAGCAACCGTGATACTCCTCTTTTGCCTTCATTTGTGATATCTTCACAGCAGAGGAGGCGACATCATGGCCCATTATGCTCGGCGCGTGGCAACGTTTGGCACGACGATCTTCGCGGAGATCAACCAATTGGCCGCGCACGCTGGCGCGATCAATTTGGGTCAGGGCAAACCCGATTGGGAGCCGCCAGAGGACATCGTCGCCGATCTCATCGCGACGCTCCAAGGCGGGGGTTTCAGCCAGTACGCGCCCGCGAATGGCCTGCCCGCATTGCAGCAAGCGATAGCCGCCCACCAACAGCGATTCTATCAGCACGTGGTTGACCCTACACGCGGGGTCGTCGTCACCGCTGGTGCCACCGAAGCCATTTTTGCCGCCATTCTCGGCCTCACCGATCCCGGTGATGAAGTCATCGTCATCGAGCCATTCTTTGATTCGTATGTGCCCAATATCCTCATGGCCCACGCGCTCCCTGTCTATGTCCCCTTACATCCCCCCACCTGGGCACTTGATCTCGCTGAATTGGCTGCCGCCATCACGCCGCGCACCCGTGCCATCTTGCTCAACTCGCCCCATAATCCCACGGGGCACCTCTTTACCGACCAAGAGCTGCAAGGGATAGCGGCTCTTTGCCAGGAGCATGATCTGATCGCCATCAGCGACGAAGTCTATGAGCATCTCTATTTTGACGATACGCGGCACATCCCCCTCGCCACAGTGCCAGGGATGGCCGAACGGACCGTCACCATCGGCAGCGCTGGCAAGATTTTCAGCGCGACCGGTTGGAAGGTGGGGTGGGCCAGCGGTGCGCCGGATCTCATGGAGGGGGTGGCGCGGGCGCATCAATTCATCACCTTCGCAGCGAATCATCCCACCCAGCACGCCATCGCGACAGCGTTGATGCTGCCGGAGAGCTATTTCGCGTCGTATCGTCAGATGTATGCCGCCAAGCGCGACCTGTTCGTGCAGGTGCTGGGGGAGGCGGGCTTCACCTGTCATATCCCCAGCGGCAGCTATTTCATCTTAGCGGACTATCGCGCGCATTTCAGCGGCGCTCCCAATGATTTCGCGCGGTGGCTGGTAGAGCGGGCTGGCGTCGCGGCGGTGCCCATTCCCACCTTCTTTTCGGCAGAACACGCGCATCTGGCCGATGGCTACATTCGCTTTGCGTTTTGCAAAAGCGATGACCTGTTACATCAGGCGGGCACACGGTTGGCACGCTTGCGCGCCTGATGCGAGGCCGAGGTCACACAGCGTCTCCTATCGGGGACATCGCGCCACGACACCCACATGAGCATTCCCACATTTCAAGGAGGCACCCGAGGCCAATGAGCAGCAGAGAAGTAGCAGAAACGCTCGATTTTCAGGCCGAGATCACCCAATTACTCGATCTCATGATCCATTCCCTGTATAGCACCAAAGACATCTTCTTGCGCGAACTCATCTCGAATGCTTCCGATGCCATCGATCGGTTGCGCTTCGCCGCCTTGAGTGATGAGCGATTGTACGAAGGCGATACCGCGTATCAGATCCAGGTCAGCTATGATCCCGCCGCGCGGACGATCACCATCGTCGATAATGGCATCGGCATGACCCGTGATGAGGTCGTGGAACACATCGGCACCATCGCCCGCTCGGGCACCAAAGCGTTTTTACAGTCGCTCACCGGCGATCAGCAACGCGACGCGCATCTCATCGGCCAGTTCGGCGTGGGCTTTTACTCGGCCTTCGTGGTCGCCGACCGCGTCACGCTGACGACCCGCCACGCGGGCCTGCCCACCGCCACCGGCACGCGCTGGGAATCAGAGGGGAAGGGATCGTACACGATTACGACCGCCGACGTGCCAGTGCGCGGGACGCAGATCACCCTGCATCTGCGCGACGGCGAGGATGATTTGCTCGATGGCGCGCGGTTGCGCACAATCATCCGCACCTATTCCGATCATATCGTGGTCCCCATCCTGATGCCCAGTGAGGAGCCAGACGCCACCGCCCCCGAGCAAGTCAACCAGGCAGCGGCGCTGTGGACCCGCCCCAAAGCCACCATTACACCAGAAGAATATGCGGCATGCTATCGCAATCTCACCCATGATTTTGATGACCCGCTCCTTACGATCCATAGCCGGATGGAGGGGACCCTCGAATACACTCTGCTCCTCTTCATCCCCACCGAGGCCCCGTTCGATCTCTGGCAGCGTGACCGCCAGCATGGCGTGAAGTTGTATGTGCGACGCGTGTTCATTCTGGAAGATACCGCGCACCTGCTGCCGAGCTATCTGCGCTTTATCCGCGGCCTCATCGACTCCAACGATCTGCCGCTGAATGTCTCGCGCGAACTCTTGCAGCAAAACCGCCTGATCGACCAAATGCGCAGCACTGCCGTCAAGAAGATCCTAGGCGCGCTTACTGAACTGGCTGAGCAGGATGCCGCGAAGTACGCGACCTTTTGGGAGGCCTTTGGTCGTGCCTTCAAGGAAGGGCTAGTCGAGGAGAGAACCCAGGGCAGCACCCTCTTGCCGCTGCTGCGGTTTGCGTCCACTGCCGATGCCACCGGGACCCAAGCGACGGCGCTCGCGCAGTATCGCGAACGCATGCGCCCTGGGCAAAACACCATCTACTATGTGATCGCCGACAGCTATACCGCCGCCAGCGAATCGCCCTTGCTAGAGGTCTTTCGCCAAAAGGGAGTGGAGGTACTCTTACTCACGGACCCCGTCGACGCCTTCATCGAAACCAGCCTACGCGAATTTGAGGGGGTTCCCTTTCATTCCGTGGCCCGTGGGGCGATCGATCTGTCGGCCATCGCACCGCTCGAGACGAACGACACCCCGCAGCAGGATGCTCCCGCGCCCGTCGACGACGCGGTATTGCCCCGCATGGCTGAGGTGCTGAGCGAAGCGGTCAAAGAGGTGCGGGCTACCACACGATTGACGACTTCGCCCGCCTGTCTCGTCAATGACGAACAGGCCCTCGACCCGGCCCTGGCGCGTTTGCTGAAAGCGAATGGCCAAGCCGTTCCAGAAACGCGCCTCATTTTAGAGATCAACCTTGCCCATCCCATCGTGCGCCGCATGGCCGAAGCAACGGACACACAGCGCTTCGCGGAGTGGGCACAACTGCTCTATGAACAGGCGATCCTCACCCGTGGCGACCAATTGGTGCATCCTGCCCGCTTTGTCGAACGCCTCAACACCTTGCTCACGGAGGCATAAGCGGGATACCAACATAAGACCCTTTTCGGGTAATCAGTGTGCTTTAGAGACGTCTAAAATCCCAGATATGGCCTGGAAAAATGGCTCTTCGAAACACAAAGTGAGCACCCGAATTGGGTATACGCGAATCTCGGGACATATGAGGACGTTAAGGCGCAAAGTACCTGATTGGCAATGCCATCAACGCCAGTATGTTACCCAGTCCTATTCAACAGACCTGCACCAAGAGCATCTTTTGCTCGCTATAGCCCTTCCTCCAGCATCATCTTGTCAACTGTGTCCCCAGATTCACGTATTATGTTCGTTCCTCTATCTTGCGCGCTGCCGTTCAGTGCAGCGCGAGCCACTGTAGATCATTGAGGGCTTGCATCGTGATGTAGGGGGTCGCCCCCTGATTGGTGATAGCGCATCCCCGATTTTCCGAGAATTGGCAAGATCATCATACCAACGCTTGACAGAATGGCTCGCGTATGTTATACCTGGGTACAAGACCATTCATCGGATCATCATACCAACTGAAGGGCATTCGTGCATATCACCCCGATATGCCGGACTTGCAGAAGGATGGCGCATGTATACCCCCGTTCAGTCCACCAAGGTCTTTGAGCACATCGCCGCGCAGATCGAGCAGCAGATCATGGTGGGCGACCTGCGCAGCGGTGATCGCTTGCCGACGGAGCGCGAACTGGCCGAGCAATTTCACGCCAGCCGCACCGCCGTCCGCGAGGCGATGAAGACCCTGGCACAAAAGGGCCTGGTGGATATGCGGCCCGGACGCGGCACCATCGTCATCGACGGCACCTCGCGCGCCCTCAGCGATTCGCTGGGGCGGTTGATGCGCGTCAACCAGATGGAAAGCGAGCGGTCGCTGGTCGAGGTCCGCGAGATCTTCGAGCCAGAGATCGCCGCTCTGGCGGCGGAGCGCGCCACAGAGGCCGACATCGCCGATCTGCAACTGGCGGTGGCGACGATGGAAACGCATGTCGCCGAGGCCGATGCCTTCATCACAGCGGATAACCGCTTTCATCAGGTGCTGGCGCGGGCGTCACAGAACGCGCTGATCCTGACTCTGATGGACCCGATCATGGCCCTGCTGGCTGAGCAGCGCAAACACATCTTTGGGGTGGACGGTGGCCCGGAACGAGGCCAAATCTACCATAAACTGATCCTCGATGCCGTCATCCGGCACGACCCTGCCGCCGCGCGCGCGGCGATGTGCGACCATCTGCGACAGGTCCGCGCCGACGCGACCGCCGCCGTGGAATTCACCGTTGAATCAAGGGGGTAGCAACTGTGGCGAATGTAGGGTATATCGGCCTGGGGGCCATGGGCAGCCGTGTCGCCAAACGCTTGCTCGATGCAGGGCACACCGTCACGGGTTATAACCGCACCCGCGACAAAGCGCAACCGCTGATCGAGGCAGGCATGCGCTGGGCCAACTCGCCGCGCGAGGTGACGGAGCAGGTGGATGTCGTCTTTACGATGGTGACGAACACCGCCGCGCTCGACGCCGTGACGGGCGGGCCAGATGGCATCCTCGCGGGCCTCGGCCCCAACAAGATCTATTGCGACATGAGCACGGTCAGCCCGGCGAAATCGCGCGCGCTGGCGCAGCAGGTCGCCATGCTGGGCGCGCGGATGCTCGACACCCCCGTCAGTGGCAGCGTCATCACGCTGGAGCAAGGCAAGCTCTCGCTGATGGTCGGCGGCGACCGTGCGACGTATGAGCGCGCCCTGCCCCTCTTGCAAGCCATTGGCCCCAAGGTGACGTATGTCGGCGAGAATGGCCTGGCCGTGCTAATGAAGATCGGCGTCAACCTGAACCTGCAAGTGCAGTTCATGGGCTTCCTCGAAGGGTTGTTCCTGGCCGAGAAGGGTGGCATCCCCCGCGCGGTGGCGATGGAGGTGCTGCTGAATAGCGTCATCGCCTCACCTTCGCTCATCTATCGTGCCCCCTTCATCACCGAGATGCCCGAGGAAGCCTGGTTCAATGTCAACATGATGCAAAAAGACATGCTGCTGGCGCTGGAAATGGGCCGCGAACTAGATGTGCCCCTGCCCACCGTCGCCGCTACCAATGAATTCCTGACCGCCGCCCGCGCGATGGGCCTGGCGCAATCCGACTTCGCCGTCGAGTATCGAGTGCTGGCGAAGATGGCCGGCATCGATGTGGGAGACTGAATCACCGATGACACAAACCAAACCCTCTGGCGCACAGGTGAGCCAGGGCACCGAGGCCGCGCGCTGGCTGGCCTGCTACCACCAGATGGCGCAGATCCGCGCCTTCGAAGAGCAGGTCAACGACCTCTATAAGACCGCTCGTATGCCGGGACTCGCCCATCTCTATAGTGGCGAGGAAGCCATCGCGGTCGGCGTCTGCGCGGCGCTGCGGCGCGACGACTACATCACCAGCACCCATCGTGGCCATGGCCACTGCCTCGCCAAGGGGGCCAGCATCGACCGCATGTTCGCCGAACTGCTGGGCAAAGAGGCGGGCTATTGTAAGGGCAAGGGCGGCTCGATGCACATCGCTGACCAAGACACCGGCAATCTGGGCGCGAATGCCATCGTCGGCGGTAGCGCGGGCATCGCCACGGGGGCGGCCTTCTCGGCCCAGATGCGCGGCAGCGACCAGGTCGCCGTCTGCTTCTTTGGCGACGGCGCGCTGGGCCAGGGCATGCTCTACGAAGTGATGAACATGGCCTCGCTCTGGCACCTGCCCGTCATCTACGTCTGCGAAAACAACCTCTACAACGAATACACCCACAACTCCGAGACGACGGCGGGCACCATCACCGCCCGCGCGGGGGCCTTTGGCATCCCCACCGAGCAGATCGACGGGCAGGACGTGCGCGCGGTCTACGCCACGACCGAGCGGATGGTCGCCCGTGCCCGCGCTGGTGAGGGACCGAGCTTCATCCAGGCCGACACCTACCGTTACTACGGCCACCATGTCGGGGATATCGCCCGCACCTACTATCGCCCCAAAGAGGAAGAAGAGTTTTGGCGCAACCAGCGCGACCCCATCACCCTCCTAGGTGACTGGCTGGTCAGCGAGGGGCTGGCCGACGCCACCCATCTGGCGGCGATGCGTGAGGCCGCCAAGGTCGAGACCGAGGCGGGCGCGCAATTTGGCCTGAACGCTCCATTCCCGGATGCCGATGAGGTGACGCAAGATGTCTACGCCTAGTGTCGCCCCCAGCCGCGCGGCCAACGGCCAGATGCGCGAGATCACCCTCAGCCAAGCCATCCGCGAGGCGCTGGCCGAAGAGATGCGCCGCGACCCAACGGTCTTCATCATGGGTGAGGATGTGGCCGAGGCTGGTACGCCCTTCAAGGTGCTATCTGGCCTGGTCGAGGAATTCGGTGCCAAGCGCGTCATCGATTCGCCCATCTCCGAGGCGGGCATCTCTGGCATCGGCGTTGGCGCGGCCATGACTGGTCTGCGTCCGGTCATCGATATCATGTTCGGCGACTTCCTAGGGCTGGCGATGGATCAAATCGTCAACCAGGCCGCGAAAGTCCATTATATGTCGGGCGGCAAATTGCGCGTGCCGCTGGTCATCCGCACGACGCTAGGCGCGACGCGGCGCACGGGCGCGCAGCACAGCCAGAGCCTGCATGCCTGGGTCAGCCACATCCCCGGCCTGAAGGTCGCCCTACCCTCCACGCCCTATGACGCGAAGGGGCTGATGAAGACCGCCATCCGCGATAACAACCCCGTCGTCTTCTTCGAAGATAAGATGATGTTCGCCGTCAAGGGCATGGTGCCTGACGAGGAATATACCATCCCCTTCGGCGTCGCCGATGTCAAGCGCGCGGGCACCGACATCACCCTGGTCGCCACCAGCAGCATGGTGCAGATCGCCCTCGCCGCAGCCGACCTGTTGGCGACGCTCGGCATCAGCGCCGAGGTGATCGACCCGCGCACGACCTTCCCATTGGATGCCGAAGCCCTCATCGCCTCTGCCAGCAAGACCAGCCGCGCCATCGTCATCGACGAGGGCTACGAACAGTACGGCGTTACAGCGGAACTCGCCGCCATCATCGCCGACGGAGCCTTCTATCATCTCGATGCCCCGGTGAAGCGGATGGGCGCGATGAACGTCCCCGTCCCTTTCTCGCCCGTCCTCGAAGACCAGACCGTCCCCACCGCCGCCAGCGTGACCGAGGTCGCCAAGGCCCTGTGTGGCAGAGCATAAAGAAAAATCGGAGGGACGGAACGCTGAATGACATGGAAAGTTCGCGGCATGACGCGAAATGTTTTGGAACAGTGATCACGCTTGCCCACCCATTCCGCGTCATTTCGCCCCCATCCCGCGCGATCCCGCGTTCAGAGGAAAAAGCGCGATCACTGATAGAGACCCCACGCTGCAAAGGAGCAGACAGATATGGCGATCAAAAGCTACGGTTTGATGACCGTGGACTGGGAAGAGCGCGTCAACGTCGAACGCCTCCGCACCGAGCGGCTGACGCGCATCAAGAAACTCTTGAAAGAGTCGGATATCGGCGCGCTGCTGTGCTTCGACATGGCGAATGTGCGCTACATCACCGCGACGCACCTGGGCACCTGGGCGATGGATAAGCTCGCCCGCTTCACCCTGCTGCCGCAAGACGACGAGCCGATCCTGTGGGACTTCGGTTCCGCCGCGCGCAGCCACCAGATGTACGCGCCGTGGCTGGGGGATCGCTCCCGCGCGGGCATTTCCACGCAGCGCGGGGCCATGCTCCCTGCCGCCGGACGCGCCGAGGCCGTCGCCCGCAAGATCCGCGTCGAACTGGAAGAGCGCGGCCTGATGGGCCAGCCCGTCGGCATCGACGCGGTGGAGTTGCCCGTCCTCTTCGCGCTGCAAAAAGAGGGCATCCAGGTCGTCGACGGGCAACAGTTGATGCAACTCGCCCGCATCATCAAGACGCAAGACGAGATCACCCTGCTCAACACGGCCTGCATGATGGTCGATGCCGCCTACGACGAACTGTACCGCTTCATGAAGCCCGGCGTGCGCGAGAATGAGTGCGTCGGCCTCGTCAGCAAGCTGCTGTACGACATGGGGTCTGAGCACGTCGAGGGCGTCAACGCCATCTCTGGCGAGCGGTGCAGCCCGCACCCGCACGTCTTCAGCGACCGTTCGCTGCGGCCCGGCGACCCGGCGTACTTCGACATCTTGCACAGCTACAATGGCTATCGCACCTGCTATTACCGCAGCTTCGCCATCGGCTCGGCTTCGCAGTCGATGGTCGATGCCTACAAGCGTTGCCGCGAAATCCTGGACACGGCGATCTACGCCATTAAGCCAGGCGTCACCACGGCGGATATCGTCAGCAAATGGCCCACCGCCCCAGAGTTCGGCTTCCCCGACGAAGAGGCCGCCTTCGCGCTGCAATATGGCCACGGCGTCGGCCTGTCGATCTGGGAAAAGCCGATCTTCAGCCGCCTCGTCTCGCTGGACCACCCCGAAGTGATCGAGGAAGGCATGGTCTTCGCCCTCGAAACCTTCTGGCCCGCCAGCGACGGCTGGACCGCCGCCCGCATCGAGGAGCAATTGGTCGTGACGAAGGATGGCTGCGAGGTCATCACGCGGTTCCCCGCCGAGCAACTGCTGGTCGCGGGCGCGCACTACTTCACTGCCACCGGCCCGCTCTCGCCCATCCGCGAGACGCAATCGCACCTCAACAATCCGTCCAGCAATGGATACGTCCCCGCGCGCGAGCTTGCGGGCAGTTAGTCACTACTTCACATGGGGAGTCGCATCAATATGGCGACCAATGTCATTTTGCCCGTGCTCGGCATGTCGCAGGACACCGGCAAAATCTTGCAATGGCTGCGCGCCGAGGGCGACCAGGTGCAGCAGGGCGAGCCGCTGGCCGAGATCGAGACCGATAAGGTCACGGTCGAGCTAGAATCCCCCGCGACGGGCACGCTCACTAAACTGAGCGCCGCCGGCGG
>JBBQSR010000029.1:0-14773 GCA_038234855.1 Ktedonobacterales bacterium
TAAAAAACTATTTTGGACGCGAAAGGCGCGAAGTTCCACGAAAGACACGAAAAGCATTGAGATCATTTCGTGTCTTTCGTGGCGCGTCAGCGCTTTCGCGCCTTTCGCGTCCAATCCCGTACTGTATCTTACCGCGTGACCTGGCTTTGCAGTTCGCTGACCTTTTTGGCCGTCTTGTCCATAAGGTCATTGTACGCATCGGCGAAAAGCTTGACGCCATCGATCTGCAACTGATGCGTCACGTCGGCCATGTCGACCCCAACGGCTTTCAGGTCGTCGAAGGTCTGGTGCGCGCCCGCGATGTCGGTGGTGATCGTCACCGCCGCGTCGCCATGGTCGCGGAAGGCGTCGATGGTGGCGGGGGGGATCGTATCCACCGTATCGGGACCGATCAATTGCTCGACATACAGCACGTCGCGATACGCGGGATTCTTCGTGCTGGTGCTGGCCCAGAGGGGGCGCTGCACCTGCGCGCCCTTCGCGTGCAGCACGACGAAGCGGTCGCTGCCGAAGGTCTGCTGGAAGAGTTCATAGGCCAGCTTGGCGTTGGCGATGGCTGCCTTGCCCTGCAAACCCTGGATCTGCTCTTTGCGCGCGGGGTTCGTTTCGGTTTCGGCCAGCGCGGCCAGGCGCTTGTCGACCTCGGTATCAACACGGCTGACAAAGAAGCTGGCGACGGAGGCGACGCGGTCGATGGGCTGCCCAGCGGCGGCGCGCTTTTCCAGGCCATTCAGGAAGGCGTTCATCACGGCCTGGTGCACGTCCAACGCGAAGATCAGCGTGATGTTGACGTTGATGCCCTCGCTCAGCAGCGTCTCCACGGCGGGGACGCCCTCGGGCGTGGCGGGCACCTTGATCATCAGGTTCGGTCGGTTGACGCGGCCCCACAGGTAGCGCGCCTCGGTGACGGTCGCCTCGGTGTCATTCGCCGCGCCGGGCGAGACCTCTAGCGAGATGAAGCCATCCTTGCCACCAGATTGCTCATAGACGGGCTTGAGGATGTCCGCCGCCATCTGGATGTCGACGATCGCCAGTTCATCGAAGATCTTCTTGGGGTCGGTGGTGCCCGCGCGCACGAGATCCTTGAGCTGATCGTCGTAGTCGCTGCTGCCACCGATGGCCTTCTCGAAGATCGACGGATTCGAGGTCGCGCCGCGAATCTCGCCCGACGTGATCAGTTTACCGAAATCGCCGTTCGTCATGAAGGTGCGGCGAATGAAGTCGATCCAGGGGCTTTGGCCCAGGTCGTTGAGTTGGGTTAAGGGATTGCTCATGGTTGGCAGAACTCCTGTTCCATCGTGTTGACCTTGCCCAGGCGGCGCGCGTGGCGCTCTAGCCCAGAGAATGTGGCACCCATGAAGGCGTCGAGCAACTGCACGGTCAGTTCGGGGCCGATGACGCGCGCGCCCAAAGAGAGCACATTCATGTCATCATCTTCCACGCCCTGCCGCGCCGAGAAGGTGTCGTGGCACAACGCCGAACGCACGCCGCGCACCTTATTAGCCGCGATGCTGGCCCCCACGCCGCTGCCGCACACCAGCACGCCGCGCACGGCCTGGCCAGACTGTACGGCATGCGCGACGGACTTCGCGTAATCGGGGTAGTCATCGAGTGGGTCGCTGCCATCACCGCCCAGGTCCACGACCTCGTGACCGAGCTTTTGCAACTCCGCGACCACCGTCGCCTTGAGCGGGAACCCAGCGTGGTCCGCTCCGACTGCTACGCGCATGTGGGCGCGCTCCTTTCACATTGCCTGACGAGACGAGATCGGATGCGAAAAGCGCGAAAATCCACGAAAGACGTGAAATGTTTGGTTGAGAAGACACGGCGTGAAAGCGAACGAGACGCGACAGATCTCACGCCGATGCCATTACGCCTCTTCGTCAAATTCCGCCTCATCTTGCGCTCTCGTCCTTTTCGTGCCTTTCGTGGGATTTCACGCTTTTCGCGTCCAAAACCATCCGACCTTACTTGCCCAGCAGCGCCTTGGCCCGCGCCGCGATGTTCTCGGGGGTGAAGCCGAATTTTTCGTAGAGGATCTTGTAGGGGGCCGACGCGCCGAAATGCGTCATGCCGATCACATCGCCATCGAGCCCGACGTAGCGCCACCACGACTGCGGCGCGGCGGCCTCGACCGCCAGGCGTTTGCGAACGGTGGGGGGCAGCACAGCATCTTTGTAGCTCTGCGGCTGTTTGTCAAAGAGCTCCGTACTCGGCATGCTGACCACCCGCGCCTTGATGCCCGCGCTCGCCAGTTGTGTTTGCGCTGCGATGCACAGCGGCACCTCGGACCCAGACGAGATGAGGATGACCTCGGGCGTGCCACCCTCGGCCTCGGCCAGCACATAGCCGCCGCGCAGCACGTTGTCGGCGGTGCCATACTTCGTCTGGTCGATGATCGGCAGGTTTTGCCGTGTGAAGATCAATGCCGTCGGGCCATGGTCGCTGCTGAGCGCCGCGCGCCAGGCATAGGCCGACTCGTTCGCGTCGGCGGGGCGGATGACCGTCAACCCTGGGATCGCCCGCAGCGCCGCCAGATGCTCGACCGGCTGGTGCGTGGGGCCGTCCTCGCCCAGGCCGATGCTGTCATGCGTGAAGACATATGCCAGCCGCAAACCCGACAGCGCCGCGATGCGGATCGAGCCACGCATATAGTCCGAGAAGGTCAGGAACGTGCCGCCATAGGGGAAGAAACCACCGTGCGCCGCCATACCATTCAGGATGGCCCCCATGCCGTGCTCGCGCACGCCAAAGTTCATGTTGCGCCCGACGCGGTCCTCAGGGGAGAAAAGGCCCTCGCCGTCGATCAGCGTCTCATTCGAGGTCGCCAGGTCAGCGGAGCCACCCATCAGCGAGGGCAGGTTGGGGGCGATGGCGTTCAGCACCTTGCCCGAGGCGACGCGGGTCGACATCTCGCCCTTGCTGTCGGCTGGTCCCCAGACGGGGATGGCGCTGTCATAGCCCTCGGGCAGCGCGCCACTCTGCATCTGCGTCCAGCGTTCGGCCAGTTCGGGGTACGCCGCGCCATACGCGCTGAAGCGGCGTTGCCAGCCTTGCTCGGCCTCCGCGCCCTTCGCGATGGCCTCGCGCATGTGGTCCAGCGCGTTCTGCGGCACGTAAAAGGGTTCCTGCGAGGGCCAGCCGAGATTCCGCTTCGTCGCGGCGACGTTTTCCGCGCCGAGCGGGCTGCCGTGCGACTTGAAGGAATCTTGCAGCGGGCTGGCGAAACCGATGTGCGTGCGCGCGACGATGAGGGTGGGGCGCTCACGCTCCTGCGAGGCGCGATTGAGGGCCTGTTCCACCTGCGCGCGGTCCATGCCATCGACGCGCTGCACGAACCAGCCATACGCCTCGAAGCGCGACCCCACGTCGTCTGACATGGCGAAGTTGGTGGGGCCAGAGAGCATGACGTTGTTGTCGTCGTAGAGGACGACCAGCTTGTTCAGCCGCAGGTGGCCGGCAAGGGCGCATGCCTCGTGCGAGACGCCCTCCATCATGTCGCCGTCGCTGGCGATGACGTAGGTGTAATGGTTGACGATCTCGTGGTCGGGGCGATTGAAGATCGCCGCCAGATGCGCCTCGGCGATGGCCATGCCCACCGCGCTGCTGAGGCCCTGGCCCAACGGCCCGGTCGTCAGCTCGACACCCGGCGTCAGCCCACGCTCGGGGTGGCCCGGCGTGATCGATTCCCACTGGCGAAAGTGCTTGATGTCGTCGAGCGACACCTCGTACCCCGTCAGGTACAGCAGACTGTAGAGCAGCATCGAGGCATGCCCGGCAGAGAGCACGAAGCGGTCGCGGTCCGGCCAGTTGGGATTCTTGGGGTTGTGCTTGAGGAAGTGTTGCCAGAGGGTATAGGCGGCGGGGGCCAGCCCCAGCGGTGCCCCCGGATGCCCCGAATTCGCCTGCTGCACCCCATCGATGCTGAGCGTGCGAATGGTGTTGACGCAGAGATCGTCAAGCGAGGTCTGCTGATCGATTGCCACGAAAATGTCTCCTTTGTCCGACGGGAGAATGAGTCGACACTTCCACTATACAACGCCGACACGGATCGACGGCTCGGCCATAAAAAAATGCGCCACCCCGACGACGATCTGCGTCATCACGATGTCGCTCCGTTGCTGGCGGGGTGCGGCGGCACTGCCCACTCGCCAGACAGAGTGTACCATCTTGGGGAATGGCACGGCAACGTGCCACTACAGGGGTCTACAGCGGCCTGAGCACACGGCCAAAAGATGATATCATCATGGTATCAGCAGTTCAGCGAGGGAAGGTGTCGCGTGAGCCAACCAAAGTACGACAGCATCTGGAAAGCCCTCCCCGATATCGTGCTGTTGGCCTTGATCCGCCTGGCGGTGCCAGAGATCGAAGACACCATCGAACCGTGGAAAACCGACCTGAAGGTGCTCATCGACCGCGAGGCTGACAACACGTACCTGATCTTCATCAACGGCATGCGTGTCTTGCTCCATCTGGAATACCAAAACTATCTTGACGACACCATGCCGTTGCGGATGTTCCAATACGTCGCCGCGCTCAAGATGAGCTATTATCAACACTATCAAGAAGACATCCCGGTCATCGGGGTCGTCATCTGGGCGAAACGTGGCAAGACGCCGCCGCCCCGCTACCAGAATGGCATCGACGCGGCGCACAGCCTCACCTACGATTACCACGAGATTCACCTGGATCAGGTAGATTGGCAAGATGTCGATCCGATCTTGCTGGTGCTAGCTCCCTTTCTGCGCGGCGTCACGCGACAAAACGCGCAAGCAGTCGCCATCCAAATGTATGAGGCCGCACCGCCGGAATATCGTAAACTGCTCTTGGGGGCGCTCTTCAATCTGATGGCGCGATCCTTCAAAGACATCGACGACATCGAGCAAGCGATCCTACAGCAAGTGAGGACGACTATGGACGAACTCATCGACGCCGTGGAAAATGGCCCCATGGCAGGCAGAATCATGGCGAGAGCCGAAGCACGCGGCAAAGCTGAAGCGACGGTCAAGGCCTTGACGATCTTTTGGAAGGTGCGCTTTGGCGCGGTCCCCGCCGATGTGAGCGCGGCGCTGGTCCAGGCCGATGGGGCACGCCTCGATGCGATGCTCGACGCCTTTGGTGGTGCGCCCACCGAGGCGGAGATGCGCGCGATGCTGGGGCTATGATCGGCGCTTATGCCGCGCGCCAGATCTCGCAGACGCCGTCGCGGCGCGCGAGGGCCAGGGCGGGCATGCCCGCCACCAAGGCGAAGGTGAGCGCGGCGAGGGGTGCACCCATCTCCCATGTCTGCACACGCTGGCCGCTGACGGTGGCCCATAGCTCCGCGCGCCCGTTGGGCAGCGCCAGCGCCAGCAGCGCGCCATCCGCCGATAGCGCCACGCGCGTCTCGGGTGGGATGTCGCCCGTCGGCAGCTCGACATGCTTGCCGGTGGGCACATCATAGAGCCGCATCGCGCGGCCATCGAAGAGGGCGGCGAGCAGCGTGCCATTTGCCGCGACGGCCAGCGGGTGCCACAGCGCGCGGTTGGGGATGACCACGCTGCCCTGCCGCTGCGGCCCGGCGGCCCCCAACCGCCCATGCTGGCGCAGATTCCACAGATGCGCGATGCTGGCATTCGAGATGTTGGCCGAGGCGGGGCCAGTAGAAAAGGTCAGCAGCGTCTCGCCATTCCACGCGAGGGCGCGCATCTGCACGCGCCAGTTGCGCCCCGCTGGTCCCTGGGGTACTGGTTCGTCGCAGCGCAGGGGCACCGCCCAGGTCGGCGTCACCGTCCCCGTCAGCGGGCGCGTCCAGATCTGCGAGCCGAAGCGGCCCATCTCGACCCACTGGAAGGGATCTTCCTCGGCCAGCGCGGAGGGGGCGGCGGGCGTCGCCAGCCGCACCATCGGTGGCGCGTCGATGAGGATGCCATCCATCGCGCCGGGGGGTCCGTTGAAGCTGGCGGACCACAGCAGCCGCCCACTGGCGCATTCCCACACATGGATGCCGTAGTTCAGGCCCCAGGCCATCGCCAGGGTGCCGCCGGGGGAGAGCCGCACCTCGTGCAGCACCCCGGCTTGCAACGCGCGACCGGGGCCAGGGGCCAGCGCGGCTATACGCTGCGCCGTGTCATGGTGCCAGATCTCGACGCGGCCATCGCTGAAGCCGAGCGCGCTGATACCATCGCCCTGGCCGAGCGCCACCGCGACCAACGCGGGATCGCTCGTTTCCAGCGCGCGGTACAGCCGCAACGGGCCGTCCGAGCGGGTCGGGGGCGCGGCGGGGGGGCGCTTGGCCGCGCGGGCGGGCGGGGGCGGTGTGTTCCCCCCGCCCCGTTGCTGATCATAGGCTTGGCGGCGCGTGGGGTCGCTCAGCACGCGATAGGCGGCGTTGATGCGCTTCATCATCTCAGCGCCCGCCGCGCCGACGACGTCGGGGTGATGCTCGCGCGCCAGCTTGCGATACGCCAGGCGGATCGCTTCTTCGTCGTCGGTGGACGCGACGCCCAGCACCGCGTACCAATCGGGGTCGTTCTTTCCCGGCGTTTGCGTCACGCTCCCACGCTTCCTCCCGCGTGCGCTTCCCCCAGCCAGCGAGCGCCCCTGACGGTCGATGTTGCTCAGATCAATAGCACGCCTAGGCGGGAATGTCTAGGGGGTGCACCAGGGTGATCATCGGTTCGCCATTCGTTATCTGCTGCGCGGTGAGAATGCTCACATCCGCGACATAGGCTCCCTTGTGCAGGACGACACCATCGGTCTGCTTGAAGGTGAAGACGATGCGGTCGCTCGCCCCCGAGGATGGCCGAAGCGCGGTAATGGCGAGCGTCCCTTCGCTCAGGCCGCCCTCCGCCGGAATGGGCAGCGCCAGACGACGCACCGGCAGATAGAAGGCGTTCGCGGGCGCTTCGACCTCCACGATGGCCATGCGTCGGTCGCCGCCCAGTTCCAGCGCGGTGCGCGTTTGCAGCCGCACCAAGATGGAGTAGCTGTGCTGTGGGTACATATGGCGGGGCAACACGATGGTCCCCAGCGCCGCCGACGGCTCGCTCGTCGCCCCCAACATGTCACGGATGCGGTTGAAAAATGGATTGCTTCCCAACGGGCGCGAGGGCGTCTTTGACTTCGCGCCGGGCGGCGGCATATTCGGCTCGTAGCTCCGGTCGGTATGCGCCGAGATCGACTGGCCCACGAAGGGCGAGGGGGCCGGATGGGTCGGCGGCGTGGCCGCTGCTGGCACGGGCAGATCCGTTACCTTGGCTTCTGGCGCGGGGGCGGGTTCCGGTGGCGCGACAACGGGTGGGGCAGCAGGCTCCGTCGCAGGTGTCGCCGCCGACCAGCCCGCGAAGGCGCTGGATGCCTGAGCCAGCGTGCTGGGCGACACGCGGTCCGCGAAACGCGTCCAGGCTCCCAGTTGGTCGGCATCTTCTTCCGCCACGGGCGACGCGGTCGCCTCGGCGGGCGCTGGCTCCACTGGAGTCGCTGTGGATGCTGGGGCAACGCCGAGCGGCTCTTCATCATCTAGTTGCCATGCGTACCGGAACGGCGTGGGCGCGGGTGCCGGGGCGACCGCCTCGGTGGTGGCCGAAGTATCCGCCTCGGTGGTGGTCGACGATGGCGTGCCCGCATTGGGGTCAGCGTGAGGCTCGGGGGCAGTCGCCAGGGTGTCGCTGTACCCCCAGGGCACATACGCAGAGGCGACGGGGTCTTCCGCTACGGGGGCATCGGCGGGCGTGGTCGCCCACGAGGGCACATAGCTGGTCGTTCCTGGTGCCGACGTTTCAGGCGTGGACCGAGCCGAGTCAGCAGCTGCCGAGTCAGCGGGTGCGGAATCGACGACCTCGGGCACGGCGGCTGGCGGCGGCACTTCGGTGGGCGTGTCGTCATGGTGCAGGGCCGCGGCGGCGACGGAGGCACCCGCCACGCCAGCCGTCCCCGCAACGGCCCAGCTCCACCAATTCGTCGAGGCGGGTTCCTCGGGGGCGACGGGGGCATCGGTCGCGTGCTCACTCGCTGCGACGCTAGCCTGGTCTGAAGGCGCGTCATACGCCGTATCAATGGGCTGCTCGGCCAGGGTCGTGCTCGCCGAAGCGTCGGGGACGGTGGCGGGCGGCTCGGCGAACGCGAAGGGCGCTGCATCGGGCGCGAAGGCTCCCGCTGGCGTCGCGTCCGCAGATGCCCAAGAAGCGTCGGGGACGGGCAACGGCAAGGTTGCCGCGCTTTCCAGCACGCTGGTGCTGGTCGGCGGCGCGGCGATGGCGGGCATCGGATCGCTCGGCATGACCGCCGCATGGTCGATCGGCTGCATATCCTCTAGCCCATGCGGGTCCAGTTCGCCCGAGGCGCTGCCCAGGCTATCGAGCACGGCGGGCGCGACGGCAGGGGCGGCGGCGACCGGCTCGTTTACTGCATCGGGTGCAGATTCTTGGGCAGGGGGCGTGCTGGCGACGGTCATATCGCCCCATTGCACCGACGCAGGCTGATTGGCAGCAACGGTCGCGGCCTCTGGGGGTGTCAGCGAGGCGGCGCTTTCCTCAGCCAGGGGGGCGACAGCCGCAGCCCCAAGGGCGGCACCGGTCACGGCAGCGGTTGCGTCGGGGGATGTCGCGTTGGTTTCAGGGGGGGGCAGCGTAACGGCGCGTTGCTTCGTCGTCATATCGAGGTTATCGGCGGCATCGGTGAAGATGTGCGCAGGGACGCGATCCAGGGTGGTGTTGGGGTCGGCATAGGCGGGATCGGTGTCCGCGGACGTATGGGCATCGGTCGCGGCGGCGGCACCGGCTGCGGCAGCCGCCGTCAGGTCGACGCGCCGCATCTCTTGCGTGTCGGCCTCGGGTTCGGCGGGCATGCTCTCCCACCAGTTGCCGTTGGTGGCGTCGTCAGGGGCGGCCATCGCGCCCAGCAGCGCGCCATTGAGGGCGGCGGCGTCTTGCCAGCGCGCCGCTGGGTCGCGCGCCAGGCCACGCCGCACCGCGTCGATGAGCGGGCGGGGCAGGGCGGGCGCGACCACCGCCAGCGCGGTTTCCGTCGCGGGGTCGCCACCACCCCAATGTTGGCGCGTCAGCAGCAGGTAGAGCGATGCCGCCAGCGCGTAGACATCGGATCGGCCATCGGCCTGGCCGTCGTGCAGTTCGGGGGCGACGGAGCCGGGTGGCAGCCCAGCGGCGATCTCGGCGGGCGTCAGCAATCCCAATGGGGCCTCGAAGCCAAGGATCTGTGTGCGATCCTCGACCGTGACGAAGAGCGCGGTGGGGCTGAGGTCGCCCAGATGCCAGGTCGGCAGCGACCCCGCGAAGAATTCCAGCATCTCAGCGGCTTGCGAGATCCATCGGACCGCCGCCGCCGGGGGGATCGGCGCACTGCGTTCATCCATGATGCGGTCCAGCAGTTGTCCGCCCGCGAAGGCCATGCCGATGAAGACCGTCTCTTGCTCGACGAAGACGACCTGGAAGCCCGTCAGCGCGGGGTGGTCCAGTTGCACCAGGGGTGCGGCGCGTTCCAGGGCGCGGGTGGCCAATTGGTCGGTGGCGGGGGCTAGCTCGATGATGGTCGAGGCCCGCCCACGCGCCAGATTCCATGCACGATAGATGGCACGGTGCGGCGTGGTCGCTAAGAGCAGATCGATGCGGTAACGCCCCTGGTACAGGAGCGTTCCGGGGGTCAGGGTGCCGACGGCGCGAGTCATCATATCGTTTCCTTTTCAGGCGGAGCTAACGGGTGGGAGGCCGCAATTCGTGCGGTGTATCCTGTTCATTCTATCGCTTCATAGCCGCTTACGCAACCACGGTGCCTTTTTCGCGATGCCACCCCAAATCCCCCTTTTCACCGCCGCGCGAAAGAATGAAAGGATGAACCCATCGTGCATCGCACCCACCCAAAGGACCAATCCTATGGCACTCACTCGCTATCTGCATGACCACGGCACGCTCGTTGGTCAGTACCTCTATCAACGCTACCACGACACCGTCCCGACGGTGCGGGCGGCGAACCGCGCCCTGGCGACGGTCGCTAGCCTGCACCCCGGCGACGCCCATTACCCATGGGCGGTGGCGGCGCGGGCCATCGGGCTGCGGCTGCGCGCCGAACTCGCCCCGCTACCAGTCGGCAACCTGATGGCGGCACGCGGCGCGCAGATGCTGGCGGGGCTGGCCGACGCGCCCTACCCGTTGCCCGTCGCGGCGGCCCTGCTCGACGAACTGGGCGACATCGCGCGCCACCACCACACCGAGCCGCGCACCCCAGCGACCGTCGAGCGGCTGGACCGCGCGTGTGCCGTGCTGGCGCTGCTCGAAGACCTCGCCCGCACGCGACGCCTGGCCGAAAGCGCCCTGACGGATGCCGCGCTGCCCCGCACCATCCATAGTTGGCTGGCGTTGCCGACCGAGGCGCTCGTCGCGGATATCGGGGCGATGGCGGGCGACACCATCGGGCGGCAGGGGGCACACTTCGCCCAACCAGGCGTGCTGTTTCCCCGAATGGGGCCGCTGCGCGGGGCGGGTGGTGGGCTGGACCCGCTGTTGCTCGGTGACACGCTCTATCTCATCAAGGCGACGACGCAGCCCGCCATCACAGGCACCTGGCTCCGCGAATTGGTGGGGTATGGGCTGCTGGACCTGGCGGACCACTACCACATCGCTGCGGTGGGGCTGCTGCTGCCGCGCCAGGGCGAGGCACTGACCTGGCCGCTGGTCGATCTGGCGCAGCGCTTAGCCGCCGAAAGTCGGGCGACGCTGCCCGAGTTGCGGCGCGAATTCGCCCAGGTACGACTGATGGTGGGTGAGCCGCTGCAAACGGCGAGCCAAGCCGCGTAGGGGAAGCTATTGCAGCGTGGGGTCGTCGTGCGCCTCGCTCCGCTCCAGCGGCACCACCAGCTTGCGGCTGCACGCCGCCACCATCGCCAACAGATCCTCCGCTGAGAAGGGTTTGTCGAGGGTGAGCGCCTCGATGGTCTTGGCGACCTGCAAGGTAGCGGGGAAGGCGATGAGAGGTCGCCCCGTGATGAGGATGTAGGTATTGACCACCGCCAAATGGTGATCGTGTGCCACGATGTCGAGGAGTTTCGTGCCGTTGAGGCCGGGCAGCATCATATCGACCAGCACCACGAGGGGGGCGGAATGTGCCCGCAGCACCTCCAGGGCATTGGCCCCGTCGGCGGCTTCCAACGTGGGATAGCCAGCGTCATTGAGGGTGTTGCGCACCCAGTCACGCAGATCCGCGTCGTCATCGATGATCATCACGGTAGGATGCGTCGCCGTCGCATGGATGCCATTGTTCGTCATAGGGGCTACCTCTTGCAGTGCCAACTTACACCTCAGGAATAGCACATTTTGTACCAACCAGTAAAGTAGCTCACGGGGCCGTGCGGCACGGCCCCCTTCCACGCTGACGATGCTGCCCGCTGCGATGTGCTAGTGTACAGTATCAGTACGGATGATATCGCGCAAAAGGAGCAACCACGGATGCGAAACGTGATTTTCTTGATCCACATGTCGCTCGATGGCTTTGTGGCTGGCCCCAACGGGGAAATGGATTGGATCGTCTATAACGAAGAAATGGAACAATATACCCATGAGTTGCATAGCACGACGGACGCCGCCATCTATGGTCGCGTGACCTTTCAGATGATGGAGTCGTACTTTCCGCCGCTGTTGGACGATCCGGCCATTCCAGCGGGCGACCTCGCCCATGCGCGCTGGCTCGACCGCGTCACGAAGATCGTGTTTTCGCGCACGCTGGAAAGCGTCGCATGGCAGCCGAACGTGCTCATCCACGAGCATATCACCGAAGAGATGGCGAAGATCAAGCAACAACCCGGCAAGGATATCTGGATGATCGGGAGTCCAACGCTGGCCCGCTCCTTCATGGAACTGGGCTTGATCGATGAATATCGCATTCAGGTCAACCCGGTCGTGCTCGGGAATGGTCAGCCACTCTTCGGGGACCTGGCGCACCCGCTGCGCCTGCGATTGCTGGAAGCGCGGACCATCACAGGCGGCGTCGCCCTGCTGCGCTATGCCCCAGACAACGCGGTGCCCGAGGCCGCCGTGCCCGCAAACGCGGTGTAGGGGCACGAACCGTGCCCATGCAGGAATCCCTCAGTTCACCGACAATGCTTCCGCGATCCACGCATGGGCGAGCGCGTGCTGCGTGTGGTAGCTCGCCCATGCCGATGTCGCCCATTGCCACACCATCTGCGCATAAGCCGCCGCCGTGGGGACGCGGGCGACATCGACCACCGTCAGCGCGCCACGTGCCGCCAACAGGGGCGGCTTTGTCAGTGCCTTGGGGCCATTCAGCCAACGCTGGATGGCGCTATACACTCGTTGCTCCCCCGCGAAGTCCATGCCGCAGCACAGGCCCGTCAGGTGCGCCGCATAGGATTTCGCGGAGCGGCAGTACGTCTCGGGATGCTGCATGCAATAGGTGTCGAAGGCCAGCCGCAGCGTGGGGGCATACGCGAGATCCGTGCGGGCACGGGCACTGAGGCCATCGTAGCGGGTTTGGCAGCCCGCGCGTCCGCCGGGGATGGCCGCGCCGCATTCAGTGCAGCGCTCTGGGGCGGCGGCAGACAGCATGGGCACGCCCCCCTTGCTCACGAGCGATCCAGGTGGCCCTCTTCCTGGCCGGGGCCAAAGACGATGACGCGCCGCTGCTCAAAGACGACGCGGCTCTCGCCAGGCAGCGCCAGGTACGACAGGGTGCGCGGGTCGCGGTCTACCAGGTAGACGAGGTGCAGCGTCGCCAATTCATTGACATCGTTGTGGTCGTGGTTGCCGCTGCCACAGCCGACGAACCAACCGCTCTGGTCGTCTTGGCGGGCCTGGACGCGGTCAAAGACCAACACGCGCAGCTCCAGATTCGGCGAGACGCGGCGGCAGATGACGGCCTTTTCGGAGCGATGCGGGTGATGGCCGGGGGCGCGCAGCCCGTTGCGCTTCACCGTCTCATCCTGTTCGCGCAGGATGCCGATGGCGGTGACGGCCCCGCGCACATACGTCTCCGCGCCGATGGAAAGCGGCTCGGCTAATTCTTCGACGACCAGCACGTCCGTCCCTGGGTCTTGGGTGAAGTGCAGCGTCGACCACCCGTAGCGCATCGTCTCGTCGGCCATGATCTGCTGGCGCGACGACGCGACGTAATCGCCGATGTAGCGCAAGAGTTGGGTGCCCTCGTTCTCGGTGACGTCGCCCAGCAATTCGAGCGCGAATTCCTGTTGCTTGAATTCGTTCAACCCCTGGGTCACCAACCGTTGCAGCCCATCGCCGCGCGTTTCCAGGCGAATCTGCATGCCTCCACCGCTCCTTGCTCATAAAATCGTCCCTATTGTACCACCAAGCGCGACATCACCCAAGGGTCAGGGTCATCCCCGCCTGCCCGATGTCGACCGTCGCGCCCTCGGGCTGGGCCGCGCTCAGGGCACGGCGCAGGTGCCGGTCGCTGACGGGACCTTGCGCGGGATTGCCGTTGCGCGCGGCGGCCTCGCCCCGCAGCCACGCGCCGTCCGCCCCCTGCCGGTCGTTCCAGCCTGAATAGTGCATGATGCGCGTCCGCTGCGGCCCCCACACGGCGATGAGGTCGCGCACGCCATACCCCACCTGCAGGTCGCCCTCAAGGCTGATGTGGCCGCCCGCCGGACGCCAGTTCGTCATCTCGACCAGCAGCAGGTCTAGCCCCGCCATGCGCTCGTGCAGCGTGCCCGCGCGCGGGTCCAGGGTGATGCCCGCCCAATAATCCGTCGGGCGTGCCGCCGGAAAGGCCCACAGATCCCAGCACAGCCCCACCCGCAGCGCTGCACCGCGCCCCCGCTGGCCGCTGGGCCAAAACGCGCACAGATAATTGACGCCGCCATCCAGATGCTCGGCAGGGATGGGCGTCACCTCCAGCGCGGGATGCAGGGCGAGCGGCGTCAGGTCGCGCGCGGCCTCGGTGACATCGGTGAAGCGCAGATGCTCGTGTGCGCGGTGCAAGATGCCCGCGTCCTCGGGGTGCTCGGGGCTCGGCCCCAGATACCGTTCCCAGGTGCGGCGCGTGGTGTAGAGCGGCAGCGGCAATGGCTGCTCGTCCTCGGTGAAGTCCCCTGCCTCGCGCGCTTTCTTTAAGGAATGCAGCAGACCATCTAGCCCCGCGATGTGGTCGAGGTGACCGTGGGTGATGAGCACGCGCGACACCGGCTGCCCCTTGGCGGGCGTCGCCAGCGCGGCGAGGTTATTCATGACGCCCATGCCGCAGTCGACCAGGGTGTGATCGACCGCGATGCCGTCATCCTCGATCACCAGCGAGGCCGAGGTGTGCGCGCCCCGTGCCCAGGCAAGGAGATCCGCCACGTCCTGCGGCGACGGCTTGTGGGAAAGCTGCGGCTCCGCGCAGCGCACGCACGGGCACCCCGGCTCGCGCACGAAGGCCGGACCCGCCCCATGGATGACGACGTGCAGTTTCAGCGCCACAGCTTACAACTCCTTTGTGATGGCGGGCTGGCGGTGCGGCGCGGGCGGCGCGACGAGCCAGGCGAGGGCACGGCGGCGCGGCGGCTTCGGCGCGACATGCGGGGTGGCGTCGCGCGCCAGCAGATCCAGTAGCACGTTCACGCTTTGGGCGACGCCCTCCACCATCAGATAGCCCGAGGGTTTCACCGCGTCGCCGACGAGGTAGAGGCCGGGCACATCGGTGATGGGCGCGTCTTCGTCGCCCTGCATCGTCCGGTTGACGGGCCAGCTGTCATGGTACTGGCTCATCGTCAGCACGCGCCAGCCGTTCGCCGCCTGCGGCCCCAGGATGCGCGTCAGGTCGGCCAGGG
>JBBQSR010000030.1:0-14584 GCA_038234855.1 Ktedonobacterales bacterium
CCCTCGATGAGTTGAATATCAAGGCGCTGCAATTCTTGCCGCAGCACAGCGAGATGCTGACCGCCTCGGTGAAACCGCGCATGGCGGCGCTGGGGCAGAAGTATCGCGCGAAGATGCAGCCGATCTTGGCGGCGCTCAAGGGCGTCTCCGGCGACGAGGCGTTGGCCTTCGCGGCGAAGGGCACGCTGACCCTGACGCTACCCGATGGCGACACGGTGACGCTGACCCCGGCTGAGGTCGAGGTCGCCGCCAGTGCCCAGACCGGCTACGTGGCGGCGGAAGATCACGGCTTGGTCGTGGTGCTCGACGCCACCCTCACCCCCGAACTGGAGGCCGAGGGCACGGTGCGCGACCTGACGCACACGATCAACGCGCTGCGCAAAAAGGCCGATTTCGCCATCGAGGACCACATCCATACCACGGTCGTGACGGATGCCGCGCTGGCCGCCATCATCGAGCAATTCGCCGACTATGTGCGCGAGGAAACGCTCTCTGACACGCTGACCGTGCTGCGCGCGGACGATGGCCCGCCCGCGCTACCCGACGGCGCGGCGACCGAGGAGGTCGCGGCGGCGAAGCTGGGCGGCCACGCCACCACGGTCGCCATCACCCGCGCCGCGAAAAAGACGGCGAAGGCGAAGGCGAGCAAGGGAGGGAAGTAGGAGAACGGGAGGGCGGGTGGTTTCAACCACCCGCCCTCCCCATGCCACACGCTAAAGGTGGCCCTACCCCTAGCGCGTGCCGAAATCCTGCGTCCAGTAGGTTCGGTAGGGTGAGGTGGCGAGGAAGTAATAGCCGATGCCAACGTCGTGCAGACCGCAATTGAGCAAGTTCAGGCGGTGGCCATCGTTGGGCGGCTGTTCGTTATAGAAGGCGTCGATCACTTCTTCGGGCGTCGTATATCCCGCCGCGATGTTTTCCGCCGCCGAGCGGAAGCGATAGCCCGCCGCGTGGATGCGGTCCCATGGCGTCTGCCCCGATGGACTGTTATGGGCGAAATAACTATGAATCGCCATGTCTTGGCTGTGGCCCAGCGCCGCCTGATCGAGTTGGGTATTCTCGGCGAGGGGCGCGCAACCGTGCTGCTGGCGATAGCTATTGGTGCGAGCGATGGCGCGATTGATGAAGTCTTGGTTAGGACTGGTGGGGATGGGCGTCGCGGCGGGTGTGGCCCTGGGCGTAGGCGTCGCCGTGATGGAGCGCGTTGGGAGAGGTGTCGCGGTTTGGGGCAGACGCGTCGCCGAGGCGGATGATGTCGGCGGTGTCGCTGCCGTCGCAACTGACGTGGCAGCGGTACCCTCCCCCGGATGCGCCGTCACCTTTGGGCTGCCGCAAGCGACCGAACACACACACACGAACGTGAGCACTCCCATTTGCCACGCCGTCCAACGACGACAAACCATGAAGCACACTCCTTTGGGCTGTGGATCGAACCATAACGCTACGCCCACTCTAGCCGATTGTGGCACATGGGGCAACTCTAGTGAGGGAATGGGGCTATCCTCTCAGCTGTTCCCACACCCCGGCCTTGCCATCGCCCCCATCGTGGAAGATGGCGGCGAGGATCGCGGCGGATTCCACCAAACGCGGACCGGAACGGTTGAAATAGGCGTTGCCATCGGCGAGGTAGATGCGACCCATCCGCACCGCGCGCAAGGTGGGCCATTGGGGATGCGTGAGCAGCGGCTCCATCTCGCGGCGGGTGCGGTCCAGCGTGAAGCCGCAGGGGGCGATGACGATGATATCGGGGTCCGCCGCCGCGAGATCCGCCCACGTCAGCCAGGGCGAATGCGCGCCAACCTCACCGAAAAGCGAGATGCCCCCTGCGATGTCGACCAATTCCGGCGACCAGTTGCCCGCCGCCATCAGGGGATCGATCCACTCGATCAGCGCCACACGGGGCTGGGGAAGGGCGGCGGTGCGCTCTTGGACATCCGCCAGGCGGGCAGTGTAGTCGGCGACCAGCGCCTCGGCGGCGGCGGGCTGGCCCAGGGCCTCGCCGACGCGCACGATGTCGTCCCATACGTCGGCCAGGCGATAGGGGGCCAGTGCGACCACGCGCGGGGCCATGCCCGTCAGTTCGGCCAGCGCCGCTGTCACGTCGCGCTCGCTCACCGCGCAGACCTCGCACTGCGTCTGTGTGATGATGACATCGGGCCGCAGGTCGCGCAGCAGATCCAGATTCAGGCGATAGAGGCTGAGGGCGCGCAGGGCGGCGGGCGTCGTGGCGGCCTGGGCTTGCGCCGAGAGCGCGCGCACCTGGGCATCGATCTCGGCGCTGGTGCCCTCGGTGGCGATCTCGACCTGGCTGACGGCGGGCAGGTGAAGCACCTCGGGCGGGTAATCGCATTCATGCGAGCGACCCACCAGCCAATCGGTGCAGCCAAGCGCCGCGACGATCTCGGTGCCGCTCGCCAGCAGCGAGATGACGCGCGGGGTGTTGTCGGGTGTGGTCATAGCTGGTCTCCCTCGGTGATGATGCCCGTATCCCAGGTATCGTCGGCGCGCCACAGGTAATTGTCGAGCAGGCGGGGTTTGCCGACCTGGACGACCAGCACGAAGAGCGTGCCTGGTCCCACGCCGTCGAGTGGCACGAAACTGTCGGGCAGGACCACATCGACATAGTCGAGCGTCGCCAGCGGCTCCGCCGCGACGACCGCGCGCATCAGTTCCAGCAAATTTTCGGCGTCGCGCTCGCCCGCCATGGCGGCGGCCCGGCCAGCCTCCAGCGCGCGGCGCAGCACGGTGGCCGCCGCGCGCTCGGGCGGCGTCAGGTAGACATTGCGGCTGCTCAGCGCCAGGCCGTCCGGTTCGCGCACGATGGGGCCGACGACGACCGCCACGGGTAGGGCGAGGTCCGCCACGAAACGGCGCACCACAGCGACCTGCTGCGCGTCCTTTTGCCCGAAATAGGCATGCGTCGGCCCCACGATGCCCATGAGCCGCGTCACCACCGTCGCCACGCCGTCGAAGTGGCCCGGTCGCTGTGCGCCCTCTAGCCGACTGGTCACGGCCCCCCACACGATGACGCGCGTGGTGAAATCGGGCGGGTACATTTCCTCCAGGGGGGGGATGAAGACGGCATCGACCCCACTCAGGTCGAGCAGGGCCAGGTCGCGCGCTTCATCGCGTGGGTACGCCGCCAGATCTTCCTCCGGCCCGAATTGCAGGGGATTGACGAAGATGCTGACGACGACCCGCGCGTGGGCCGCCCGCGCCCGTCGTACCAGCGACAGATGCCCCGCGTGCAACGCGCCCATCGTCGGCACGAAGCCCAGCTCCACGCCATCGCCCCAGCTCGCCCGCAGCGTCCGCCACGCCGCCACACTTCGCACGATCTCCATCATCACCGCTCGCTCTCAGCATGTTCTCTTGCGGTCAGTATATCGTGTCGTCGTCATCTGCCGATAGGGAAAGCAAGGGGAAATCGCCGAATCTGGTACAGACATTGCGCCGCTCGACCTCAGCGGTTCACTTTCTGTGCGCCACGAAAGGACGTTCGCGCCGTGGAACAATGCATCTTGGTTTTATTGCTTGGCTGGCTCGTCACCTGTTTTTGCCTGACCATCACCGCGTCATTTCGGCGGCGGCAGCGCGCTCGGCATGCCCCCGTGGCCGCCGTGCACAGCCTGTTGGGCGACACCGCGCCCCTCGCGCCCGTGGTCGCCCGTCGCACGACACGGTAGCCGTGCCGGAAACTTCGCTGGCCCGTTCTTGCTATCGCCCCCCACATATATGCTATAATCAAAAGCGATGAGGAGAACGGGTCCCATGCGACTCACGTTTTCGAACCCTGTCAGGGGCGGAAGCCAGCAGCAGTAAGGGAGCCTCTGAGAGCGCCGTGGCCCACCCGTCTCCGATTCCTTTTCTTCCCCCCAATTATGGCTATTGCCCCCCCGCACGCCTCCATTCGCTGCGCCTTCATGTATACTGAGGGTCACTCAGGATGATTCGTCGCACGGGGGGATAAACATACCTATGCGCTATTGTGGGAATTGTGGCGCGCCACTCGATGATCGCTCCATCGCCAATCGACAATGCACCAACTGCGGCATGGCCATCCATGCCACGGGTGATGTGTCTTACGGGGGCGACAGTGGCACGGTTGCACGCACCTCGCCTGTCATCTATGGCGACCAAGGTTCTGGCTATCAAAGCTCTGGCTACCAAGCGCCGCCGCTGTGGCAGGTCGCCCCGCCGCCACCGCCTGAGCCGCGTCGCCAGGGCGCGCCGGTCGGCCTCGCCTTTGGCGCGGGCATCGCCACGACGCTGCTGGTGATCATCGTGCTCATCGCCCTCCTCGCGCGCCATGCCCGTGTGGCATCCGCCAGCACCCCGGTGGGGCAGACGGTGGCCACCAGCACGGCCCAAACCGCGCACCACACGCCCGTCCCTGGCGCGACCGCCACGCCCATTCCGGTCATCGGTACCACCCCAGCGGCGACGATGACCCCAGCACCGACGCCCTCGCCCGCATCCACGCCTCCGGCGGATTCGCCCGCGCTCAGTGTGCAGCCGAAGACCGATTTTTCCTTCGTCCTCTGTACGAATCAATCGTTTACCTTTGATGTCGTCAACACCGGGCAAAATTCGCTCTCATTTAGCCTCGATAACAAGACCACGTTTCGGGTGGACCCCATGAATGGCTCGCTCGACGGCAATGAGCGACAAACGATCTCGGTCAGCAGAATAAAGGGGATTGGCAACAGCACCATCGTCGTGAATGCGCCGGGTGCAACCAATCAGCCGATCACCGTCACCATCCACTGCACCACATAGGAGAATGATTTTTGCGTGGTGGTCCCATCCTGGGCTACAGTCTATGAGGTAGACTGATGATGTAAAACACCCCAGGAGGGCCACAATAAATGCAAGACCTCGCCACCAAAGCCCAGGAACGGCTCGACAAGGGCATTGCCTACGCGCGCGACGGACGACTGGAAGAAGCCGCCGAGGCGCTGTTAGTCGCGGAATCACTCTTTCGCCAGGTCAACGACGACGAACACATGGGCGCGGCCCGCGCCGAATTGGCCGATGTGCAGCGCGCGAATGGTGCCGCCGAGCAAGCCATCGCCAGCTACGAAACGGCGATTCCGCTTTTCGCCGCGACGGGGGCGACGGGACGCGAGGCCAACGCGACGCTGGCGCTGGGCCACGTGGTACGCGCCACGAACAACCTGGACCGCGCCCGCAGCCTCTATGACCGCGCCCTGCGCCTTTTCACCACCACGCAGGATGGGCGGGGACAGGCTAAGGCCACGCTGGCGCTGGGCCACGTAGACCGCCAGCGTGGCCAGTTGACCGCCGCCATCGCCGCCTATGGCCGCGCCACCGAGTTAGCCGAACTGGTGCACGACCCCTATCTGCACGCCGATGCGCTGCGGGGGATGGGCGAGGCCTATCGGCAGCAGGGCGACCCCGACCACGCCGCCCTGGCGCTAGAGCAAGCACAAGAGATCTATCAAGACGCGCGCGACACCTTCGGCGTGGTGGATACGCAGATCGCGCGGGGCCGCGTCGAGACGGCACGTGGCCGCTTCGATGAGGCGGGGACGCTCCTTTCCGCCGCGCTGCGCCGCGCCACCATTCTCGAATATGAATTGGGCGAGGCCGATGCGTTGCTGGGGCTGGGGGCCAGCGCCATTGCCGCGCACGACCTAGAGCAAGGCTTGGCCCAGACGCAGCGCGCCCTGGAACTGTATGGCATCGAGCAGAACGCGCGCGGCCAGGCCGAGGCGAACGCGACGCTGGGCGACCTGCACCTGCAACGCGCCCAACTGGTGCAGGCCATCACCGTGCTGGAACGCGCCCAGCGCACCTTCCGTTCGCTGCGTGACCGCGTCGGCACGGCCCACGCCACCGCGCGCCTGGGCGAGGCGCAGCTTCGCCGTTCCAGCCTGCGCAAGGCCGAGGATCAGTTCAAGGATGCCCGCACCTTCGCGCAAGAGATGGGCAATCCCCTCGCCGAGGCCCAGGCTGAACTGGGGCTGGGCGAGATCGCGCGCATCCGGGGCAACAGCGACCTAGCCGGGGATCTCTATCGCGCGAGTGCCAGCCGCTTCGCCCACGCGGGCAGCTTCGCGGGGCAGGGTGCGGCGTTGCTGGGCCAGGCGCGGCTGGCGTTGGCGGCGGCGCGCTTCGACGAGGCGCGTACCCTGCTGGGCGAGGCCGAGGGCAAGCTCCAGGTGGGGCGCGTCGCGGAGGCTCCGGCGTGGCTCGTCCTGGTGCGCGGTGAGATCGCCATGGACCTGAACCAGCCCGACATCGCCACCAAGCAGCTCGCTAGCGCTGAGGACGCGGCGACCACGACCGGCGACCACACCGCCGCCGCCGATGCCGTGCTGGCCCAGGCCGAACTGGCCCTGCGCAGCGACCGGCTAGATGACGCCGTTACCCTCTTTAATCGCGCGCAAGACGGCTTCCGCGCGGGCGAGAACCGCGTGGGTGAGGGGCTGGCGACCGTCGGGCGCGGGCGCGTCTTGATCGAGCGCGAGCTGTGGGAAGAGGGCATCAACGCCATCGAAGAGATGATCCCTCGTTTCCGCGAAACCGAGCAGCGCGGCGCACAGGCGCTGGCGACCCTCGCCATCGCGCAGGGGCGACGGGGACGACAAGAGTTCGAAGCGGCTGCGCTGGCCTTCACTGCGGCGCACGACCTGGCACGCGACGCCGGGTATCGCTGGCTGCAAGCTCAAGCGCAGCATGGCACCGCCCGCATCGCGCTCGACAACGAAGATTTCGCCCAGGCACTGCCCGCCTTCGATGAAGCGCTGCGGTTGGTCGGCGACATCGCTGGGCACATCGCGAACCACGACGAACGGGGCGGCTATCTGGAAAGCGAGGTGCCGCTTTTCGCTGAGGTCGCCTACACCGCCATTCGCCATGGGCAGCCCGAGCGCGCCGCCGAGGTCGTGCGCGGCTTCACCGCCGAGGCCAACCGTGCGGGCAAGTCCGCGCTGGCCGACGCCCTCCGTCAATTCGAGGATGCCCTGAACACCCTCGCCAAGGAAAGCGACGACAAAGCCGTCGCCGCCACCTTCAAAGAGCAGGCCAAGCGCCTCAGTGACGCCCGCAAGCTGGCCCGCTAGTTCCCCTAGCTCAGCGCGTGCATGGTGGCCCGTAGCGCCGGATAGAGGCCCTGGTAGAGGGGGTACAGTTCGGCGTAGCGGGCCATTGCTGATGCCTCGGGCACGGTGGGCGCGGCTAGCCGCACCACCTGCGCGCATGCCGTGGGGATGTCGGGGTAGACGCCTACCGCCACGCCCGCCAGCAACGCCGCACCCAGGGCTGGCCCCTCCTCCGTCGCCAGGGGTACCAGGGCCTCGCCGCAGACCGCCGCGACGATAGCGCGCCAGAGCGGGCTGCGCATGCCGCCGCCCGTCGCGCGTAGCTCGCCCACCGCGACGCCACTCGCCCGCAAGACATCCAGGCAGTCGCGTAGCGAAAAGGCGACCCCTTCCAGCACGGCTCGCACCAGATGGGCGCGTGTGTGCGCCGCCGTCAGGCCGATCCATCCGCCGCGCGCCTGACCGTCGAGAATGGGGGTGCGTTCCCCTTGCAGATAGGGCAAGAAAAGTAGCCCATCGCTGCCCGCTGGAATCGCCGCCGCCTCGTCGGCCAGCACGTCGTAGACATCGCGGTTCGTCGCTGCCGCTTGCCCGGCCTCCAGCGCGCCCAGTTGGTCGCGTACCCAGCGCAGCGACAGGCCCGCGCCCTGTGTGACGCCCATCAGATACCAGGCATCGGGCACGGCATGGTTGAAAGTATGCGCGCGGGGAACGGGGCCAGAGCGGTCGACCTGGGGCGTGGCGCTATAGGCCAGCACGACGCCGCTGGTGCCGATCGAGATCAGCGCCTGGCCGGGCTGCACGATGCCCGCCCCCACCGCCGCACAGGCGTTGTCGGCACCGCCGCCCGCGACGGGCATGCCCACGGGCAGCCCCGTCGCCTCAGCCGCCGCTGCCGTCAGCGTCCCCGCGACCTCGGCGGACCCGACGATGGGCGGAAACAGATCAGGGGCGAGATCGAGCGCGGCCAGTACCTCCGCCGACCAGGTGCCATGGGTGACATCCAGCAGGCAGGTGCCAGCGGCATCCGATATCTCTTGTGCTAGCACGCCCGTCAGTTGGTAGCGCAACCAATCTTTCGGCAGCAGCACGTGGCGGACGCGTGCCCATACCTCCGGCTCATGGTGGCGCACCCACAGCAGCTTCGGCGCGGTGAAGCCGGGGAGCGCGGGGTTGCTGACCAGATCGATCAGCCGTTCTTGCCCGACGATGCGGGTAATTTCGTCGCACTCGGCCCCAGTGCGCTGGTCGGCCCAGATGATCGCCGGGCGCAGCACCGCCCCCGCATCGTCCAACAGCACCGCGCCGTGCATCTGCCCTGACATGGCGAGGCCGCGCACATCCCCCGCCTGGTACCCCGCCGCGCGCACCTGATCGACGCACGCGCGGATGGCCGCCACGCTGCCCGCCCACCAATCCGCTGGCACCTGTTCGGCCCAGCCCGGCTGCGGATGGTACAACGGATATTCAACGGTCGCCGAGGCGACGACCGCGCCCGCCGGGGTAAGCA
Organism: Ktedonobacterales bacterium; assembly: GCA_038234855.1. Lineage (GTDB taxonomy): Bacteria > Chloroflexota > Ktedonobacteria > Ktedonobacterales > JACDGC01 > JACDGC01. The sequence continues at coordinate 8,578 of JBBQSR010000030.1, forward strand.
GCAGCACCTTGACGCCGCTGGTGCCCAGGTCGAGGCCCATCAAGAGATCAGCCATGGTGTGTATCCTTTCTGGCAAACGCAGAGGGACGGCCCCACCCCCGCGCTGATCAGCATGCTGATCTGGCTCCCCCCACTCCATCCGTAGAGGGGGAGCAGGGTTCCCGTGGCGTGACTGGAGGGTCAAGGGGTGGGGCCACTTCTCGCTACCGCACGCCCAGCAGCAGTTCGACCACCAGTTGATCCAGCGCCTCGTAGGGCTGGCCCTTCGCGCCCAGTGCCGCGCGGTCAAAGGTGCGCGCGCCGAGCGTCTGGGCCGTCTCGCGCGAGTACGCGCCAAAGGCGACCTCTTGCGAGCGAATCTGTGCGAGCATCCCCTGAATCTCGCTGTCTTGGGTGAACTGCTGCGCCTTTTCCTTGAGGATGAGGTAGGTGCGCATGCAACCGCGCGCGAAGGCCTTCACATCCTCAGGGTCGGCGGTGCGGTAGGCGTGCGCGTCGAAGTGGCGCGGGCCATCATAGCCGACGGATTCCAGGAACTGCACCAGGAAGAACGCGCCCTTGGGGTTTTGCGCGCCGAAGCGGAAGTCTTGGTCATAGCGGCCCACGTTCTGATCGTTGAGGTCGATGTGAAAGAGCTTGCCCGCGTCCCATGCCTGGGCGACGGCGTGCAGGAAGTTCAGCCCCGCCATCGTCTCGTGCGCGACCTCGGGGTTGACGCCCACCATCTCGGGGTGGTCCAGCGTCTCGATGAAGGCCAGCGCGCTGCCCACCGTCGCCAGATAGATGTCGCCGCGCGGCTCATTCGGCTTCGGCTCCAGCGCGAATTTGAGGTCATAGCCCTGGTCACGCACGTATTCGCTGAGGAAGTTGAGGGCGTCGCGCGTGCGCTTCAGGCTGTCGAGCGGCGACTTGGCGGCGTCGGTTTCCACACCCTCGCGCCCGCCCCAAAAGACGTAGATCTTCGCGCCCAGGTCCACGCCCAGGTCGATGGCGCGCATCGTCTTTTGCAGCGCATAGGCCCGCACCTGCGGATCGTTCGCGGTGAAGGCCCCATCGCGGAAAGCCGGATCGGTGAAGAGGTTGGTCGTCGCCATCGGCACGATCACGCCCGTGTCGCTGAGGGCTTGCTTAAAGTCACGGATGATGCGCTCGCGGTCGGCGGGCGTCGCGTCGATGGGCACCAGATCGTTGTCGTGCAGGTTGACGCCCCACGCGCCGACCTCACCCAGCAGATGCACCAGCTCCACGGGCGAGCGCACCGCGCGCACGGGTTCGCCAAAGGGGTCGCGCCCGATGTTGCCGACCGTCCACAGGCCAAAGCTAAACTTGTCCGCCGGGGTGGGTTGATAGTTCGCCATGATTCGTCATGCTCCTTTGCAAAGTGCGTCACACCGACACGATGGGTGACGCGGGGGATGTTCGTTACAGCGCGCCTTCGAGCAGCGCGTCGAGGGTCAGCGTCGCGGCACCGATCAGCCCCACATCGTGGTCGAGCGCCGAAAACACGATGTCGCACATCTCGCGCGACCGCCGCAGGGCTTGTTGCCGCACGACCGACCGCACCGTGATGAGGAAGAGGTCCCCCGCCGCGACATCTTCGCCCCAGATGATGATGCGCTGCGGATCGAGGATGTTGACCAGATTGATCAGCCCCGTGCCGAAGTGCTGGGCATGTTGTACCACCAATTCCATCGCCTCGGGGTGCCCTTGGCGTGCCGCCGCGAAGATGCGCTGCGCTGCACGAGCGATGAAGGTCGGCGACAGCGGCAGAGCGAGCGCGGCGGCTGACTCGCCCAGCCACGCGGGCGGCTGGAGCGCGCCCCCTGGCCCCGCGCAGGCATCCAGCACCAGCCGCTCGGTCGAGGCCAGCGTCTCCCAGCAGCCGCGTTTGCCGCACTGGCAGGGGGGGCCGTCCTCTTGCACGATCATGTGGCCGATCTCCCCGGCGGTGTTGAAGGCCCCGCGAAAGAGTGACCCCGCCAGGAATAGCCCCGCTGAGAGGCCGATGCCGCTCTGCACGCTCACAAAGTCGCGCACGTCTTGCCCGCCGCCAAAGTGACGCTCGGCCAGGGCTTGCACGTGGCAATCGTTGTCGACCCAGACCGTCGTTTGCAGCCGCTCGGCGAGGGTGGCCCCCAACGGCACCTCGCGCCACGCGGGCAGGTGCGGGGCCAGATGCACGACGCCCGTGTGGTACGACGTGACGCCCGGCACCCCCACCCCGACCCCTAGGATGTCGCTCGTCGTCAACTGCATCCGCGCCAACAGGTCCGTCAGTGCCGTGACCATCAGCGCGATGACCGCCTCTGGTTCGCGGTCCGCGCCCAGCGGATGCTCGGCGCGCGCCAAGATGTGAGCGTTGCCGTCGATGAGCGCGACATACAGCGTGTCGACGCGCAAAAACACCGCGCCGCTGCGGATGCCCGACGCGCGGAAGCGGTAGCGCATGCCGGGCTTGCCCCCCGCTTGGCCTGGGGGGGCCATCCCCACCGCCTCGACCAGTCCCTCGCGGTCCAGGTCGTCCACCACCTTCGTGACGGTGGGGCGGCTGATGCCCGTGGCCTGGGCCAGCGCGGGCTTGGTCAGCGGCCCCGCCCGCCGTAGATGGCGCAAGATGGTGAGGCGGTTGTGCTGGCGCAGATTGCCGGGGATCGCGGGGCCGTCGCGGACGGTGAGCATGAGAAGCCGCCTTTCTCGTGAAGGCAAATCCATGAGCTTCCCGAGGGGTGTGATGGAATCAGGCGAGTACGGTAAGAACATTACGCAACTCGCGCCACCTCAGTATACCGAAGCGTTTCCCAGAATGCAAGGGGGCCAGCCGAGCACGCGCGACGCAGCCGAGCGAATCGCCTCCCCCTTGACAACGTGCCAGAATCCGGTATACTGGTCAGCATAGTAAGGAACGTTCCTTAACTATTGGCAACCAGCGCGCGCCGCTCCGCCGCGGGGTCCGCTGAGACGCCTGCTCTCCGTCCACCCTCGCCAGGGTACAAGCCGATGATTGTCTTGTTTTGGAGGAGCCTCATGTCAAAAAACGCACGGATTTCCCTCTGTGGCGGCATCGCCGTGGTGTTGCTGATCGTCCTCAGCGGGGTAGCGCTGTGGCACCCCGCCGGTCACGCGCACGCCGCTGGTACCACCGTCAATGAATGGTTGACGACCACGGATGGCACCAACACCATCACCCCCCAGGCGGATCTCACCTTCGCCGCTGGCAGCGGCACCGCCAGCCAGACCGTCGTCGTCGATGACACGCAATCATTCCAGCAGATGACCGGGTTTGGCGCGGCCATGACTGACACCTCGGCCTATCTGCTCTACACCAAGATGAGCACCAGCCAGCGCAACGCCGCCATGGCCGCGCTCTTTGACCCGACGAATGGTATCGGGCTGAGCTTCGTGCGCATCCCCATGGGGTCGTCGGACTACACCGCCACCCCGGCTAACGCGCCCGCGCCCTATTCCTATGATGATGTCGCGGCGGGGCAGACGGACCCCACCCTGGCGAACTTTTCGCTCAGCCACGACCTCGCATACATCACGCCCACTCTCAAGCAAGCCTTACAGATCAACCCCAAGCTGACCTTCATGGCGAACCCGTGGAGTCCGCCCGCGTGGATGAAGTCGAACGGATCGATGACGGGCGGCGGCAACCTGAACGCGGCGGCGTATGGACCGCTGGCGCAATATTTCGTCAAATTCCTTCAGGGCTACCAGGCGCAGGGGTTGCCTATCGCCATCATCACGCCGCAAAACGAACCGACCTACGCGACCAGCTATTCTTCCCTGCAGCTCGCCGCGACGGATGAGGCCAACTTCATCAAGAATAACCTGGGGCCAGCCCTCGCCAGCGCGGGCCTCGGCACCAAGATCCTCGCGTGGGATAGCAACGCCCAGACGACCTACCCCTCGACCGTGCTCAATGACACCGGAGCGAACCCCTATGTGAGCGGCGTCGGTTTGCACTGCTATGGCGGCAATCTGCAAGTGATGACGACGCTGCACAACAGCTACCCCACCAAGGACGAGTACGAAACGGAGTGCTCGACCGGGCCAACGGGCATCGCGCCGTACAGCGCCATCGATGTCGCGCTGACCTCCACCCAAAACTGGGCCAAAGGTGCCGAGCTGTGGAACATCGCCCTGGATTCGTCGAATGACGGCAAAGGCGGCGGTGGCCCCAAGATGGGCACGGGCTGCGGCGGTTGCACCGGTCTCGTCACCATCGACCAGGCGACGGGCAACGCGACCTATACTACCAACTATTACCAACTGGGCCAGGTGAGCAAATTCGTGGTGCCAGGGGCGTACCATATCGCTTCATCCACCCCCGATGGCACGCTGAACACCGCCGCCTTTAAGAATCCCGATGGCAGCAAGGTGGTGGTGGTCCACAATACCGCTTCATCCAGCACGCCCTTCGCGGTCAGTTGGGACGCCACGCAGTCCTTCACCACCACCCTCGCCGCCGGGGCCATCGCCACCTTCAAGTGGAGCGGCAACCCCGTCGCGCTGCGCACCGGCTACGCCATCAACGCGGGCGGCGGCAGCACCGGGGCCTTCGCGGCGGATGGCAACGTGAGCGGCGGTCAGACCTACGCCACGACGGCGGCCATCACCACCAACGGCATCGCCAACGCGGCCCCCCAGGCCGTCTACCAGACCGAGCGGTACGGCAACTTCACCTATACCCTGGCGAATCTGTTGCCGGGGGCAGCCTATACGCTGCGGCTGCACTTCGCCGAGATCTATTGGACGAGCAGCGGCCAGCGCCTCTTTAACGTCACCATCAATGGCACCCCGGCCCTGACGAACTTCGACATCTTCGCGGCGGCGGGGGCAAACACGGCGCTGGTCAAGACCTTCACCGCCACGGCGGATAGCAGCGGCACGCTCACGGTGCAATTTACCACTGTCAAAGATCACGCGAAGGTCAGCGGCATCGAGGCCATCCTCGGCACCTATGCCATCAACGCGGGCGGTGGGGCCAATGGCACGTTCGTCGCCGATGCCTTTGCCAATGGCGGCCAGACCTACGCGACGACCGCTGGCATCGACACCAGCGGCGTGACGAATCCCGCCCCGGCAGCGGTCTATCAGACTGAGCGCTACGGCAGCCTGAGCTACCTCATCCCTGGCCTCAAGCCAGGGGCGGCCTACACCCTGCGGCTGCATTTCGCGGAGATCTACTTCAACGCGAGTGGTCAACGGACCTTCAACGTCGCCATCAACGGCGCGCAGGTACTCAGCAACTTCGACATCTATGCCACGGCGGGTGCCAAGAACAAGGCGGTCGTGCGCGCGTTCACCGCGACCGCCGATGCCAATGGCGCGCTCACCATCGCCCTCACCAGCGTGATCGACAACGCCAAGCTCAGCGGCATCGAGGTGCAAGCCAACTAGGGCAACCTGTAGTGACGTTGCGTGAATAGGCGGCGAGAGTCGGCGGGTCAACCCGCTGGCCTCGCCGCCCCTCGGCAAAAGACACGAGCGATGGCGGAAATATGCGTCGAAATGGCATCGCCGATGCGACGGTGGGGGCATCTTCACAACGAGCACGCGAGAAAGCAGGTGCCGACCGATGGCCACAGCACGCAAGCCCCGCCCATCAGGCTACCCCACCGAGGATCTGGATGCGCTGCGGGTAAAGGCGCTGACGGTGACGACGACCTTGACCGCGCTCTATGGCGAGAGCGCCTTTTCGCGCAAAGACGCCCTCAGCATGCTGGTCGACATCCTGCTGTCACACCGCACGAAGGACGCGCAGACGGCGGCGGCCTATGCCAGCCTGCTGCGGACCTTTGGCGACTGGGCGGTGGTGCGCGACGCGCCCACGGCGGCGGTCGAGACGGCCATCAATGGGGTGAACTGGCCCGAACTGAAGGCCCCGCGCATCCAGGCCATCTTGCGGCAGATCACCGAGGAGCGCGGCGCGCTGAACCTCGACTTCCTCTGCGATCTGCCCGTGGCTGAGGCGGCGGCATGGCTGGGGCGGCTGTCAGGGGTG
>JBBQSR010000031.1:0-14314 GCA_038234855.1 Ktedonobacterales bacterium
ACGTATCACAGCGGCCTCGACGCGCTCACGGTGCAGGCGTCGAGGCCGCCACCATTCAGCGTTCGGGTGCGGTCGAGCGTCGCGCTATGGTGCACCGAACCAAGTCGTCAGCGCGTCGCGCAAGCCGACATCGGTGCCGTCTCCCACCCATGCGACGTATCCATCGGGTCTGATCAGTACGGCGGCGGGGGCGGTGACTCGGCCCAGGACCGGAAGCTGCCAGTCGTCGGCAGCGGTGGCGTCGACCGCTGTCACGCGGTGTGCCCATGGCGCGATGTCGAGTCCGCCGACCTCGCCGAGGTTGAGCAGCACTGGTCGGGCGTCGTGCAGCAGGGTGTAGACCCGCAACGGGCCATCGGCGGTGACCAGGTCGAGATCGGGCATGCGGCGACCGAGGAGCGGGTGGCCCTCACCGAGGTCATAGCGAATGTCGAGGCCAGACATCATCGCGGCGAACCGCTTGCGCGGCTCGTCCATGCTCAGCAGCTCAAACATGATGTCGCGCAGGGCGTCGATGTGCTCGCCAGGGCGGAGGAGCGCGGTTTGCGCCATGGTGTTGCGCAACACGCGGGCCGCTACCGGGTGCCGTTCAGCGTGGTAGGTATCGAGCAGATGCGCTGGCGATGTCTTTTTGACCACCTGAGCGAGCTTCCAGCCCAGGTTCACCGCATCTTGCACCCCGATGTTGAGGCCCTGGCCACCCACCGGAAAATGGACGTGCGCGGCGTCGCCCGCCAGCAACACCCGTCGGTCTCGATAGGCCGCCGCCTGTCGCGCCATATCGGTGAACCGTGAGATCCAGGTGGGGCTGTGGACACCGTAATCCGTCCCGTAGACGGCGATGAGCGCCTCGCCGAGATCGCGCAGGGTGGGATCGCCAGGGCGCCCAACGTGCTGCTCCGTTACCATGACCCCCACCCGCTCACCGTCCCCAAGTTTGCTCAGGGAATGGATGCCCTTGTCATCGCGGCGGAGGCCCCACTGTGGCTCTTCGGTCAGCTCGACCTCGGCGATCAGGTTGCTGGTCGTCGGCTCCCACCCAGGGAATGCGATGCCGACTGCCTTGCGGATGACGCTGCGTCCTCCGTCGCACCCGACGAGATAGTCCGTCCGCCACGACTGCCCATCCGACAGATGGATGTCGACGCCCGTATCGTCCTGCGCGACCCCGGTCACTTCGCGTTCGCGGTAGATCGGCACCCCTAGCTCGCCGACCCAGTCAGCCAAGATGCGCTCGATGTGGTTTTGTCGCAGCCCCAGTCCATAGGGGTGGCGGGTAGGAAAGTCGCTGATGTCCAGGCGAATCCAGGCGAAGCCCGCGACCTGTGCCACCTGCCCCTGCGAGAGGAATCGCTCTGCGATGCCACGCTGGTCGAGCACCTCGATGGTGCGTGCATGCAGCCCACCAGCCCGCGAGCCGACGAGGTCCTGGCTGGCACGCCGATCGACAATGGCAACATCGATCCCTGCCAATGCCAACTCGCCCGCCAACATCAGCCCGGTCGGACCGCCTCCGGCAATCATCACCGCGTGGTGTGTCATACGCTACCTCCTCCTTAATCATTGCCTCGTTGCTTTTGGGAACGCGAACGGCGCTTTGCGCTGCGGGGCTGCTCGTGCCTCGCGCTCAGTTCGTGGCGCACGCGGCCTTCCGTCCGATTACTGGCCTGGTGCGCGAGGGCACGCGTCCGCCGTGGTGCGCGTTGCGTCGAATGCACCGCATACCCTGCACACTATAGCGGCTACCTCCGGCAAAGAAATCAAGTGGAGGCCTGATTTCTTTTTCGGGCATGGGATGTATAATGAAAGCAAGAGATGACAAGATGAATAAAAATGATGCTTGCTTGGTTTCGTTAACTGGAACGTCCTCTCGCCCCGACGCACCTGCGTGGTAGGCGCATTCAACATAGCGGCACTTATCGCAGCAACTGAGCGTCAATTGTGAGTTCAGTGGTTCTCAGCATCGCCAAGCAGGTTTCACTATGGGGAAGGCCCATTCACGGAAACACCGCGCGCGATTGTTGTTTCGGCACGCTCTCCGACGATCTCTACTTTCACGCGCAAGGGTGGCCCCCCGCTCAGCGGCGCGGCAGCAGGAACCGCGCGCCCACATTGCGGATGACCTGCACGTAGCGTGCCCACAGGGGATCTGGCTCGATGGCGTCGCGCAGCCGCAACGCCCAGCCTTCGGCGGTGTGGCTGCTGCGGCCCAGTTCACGCGCCAGATCGTGCAGGGCGACTAATTGGTTGGGCCGTGTCAGCAAGAGGGCGAGGATCTGTGCCGCGCGTGGCTCCAACGGGAGCGCGCGGCCATCGGGCAGCGTCACCAGATGCTGCGCGCGGTCCAGCGCGACGCCGCCCGCCGTCAGCAGCGCGGCGGGTGGGGCGGCCCCGCGCCGCCGTAGCAGCGCCCCGACGCGCGCCACGAACTCGGCGGAAAGGATCGGCTTGCAGAGGTAATCATCCGCGCCCGCGTCGAAGGCGTGCAGTCGATCCGCCATTCCCGCGTGGCCGCTGACGAACATGATGCCGACATCCGCGTGGGTCTGGCGCAGCCACGCCGCCACCTCGAAGCCGCTGGCATCGGGCAGCGCCACGTCGAGCAGCACCAAGTCGGCACGTTGGTCGTGCAAGAGCGCCCGTGCCCCCTGCGCCGTCGGCGTGACGCTGACGCGCCAGTGGTGCTGCGCCAGCATCCGTTGCATGTACGCGGCGGCATAGGTGTCGTCATCAACGATGACCAAGTGGGGGATCATGTGATTGGTCCAGCATCCTTCTGTGATCTGCGGCGTTCCCAACGTGCTCTCTTTACTATAGCCCACCGCGTCATGCGATGTCAGGGGGCAGCGGTCAGCGCGACCGCTATGGCCTCGCCACCGGGGCGAAATGCGGTACAATGCTCGCGAGCGCAAAGGGAGGCTTGCATGCCCGAAACGTCATTTTCCCCGCAACGGCTGGCCGCTGCCTATTTGGCGAATATGAGGGTGCCCGCGAACCACATCGCGCAGGGTGGGTCGCTGATCTTGTGCTGCGCCCTGGACGGTGTGGACGACGCGGGGACGCCGCTGGCGGGCGTGCGGGGCTGGTTCATCGAGGCCGATGCGGGGCGGGTGACGCCCCACCGCATCTTGCCTGACGACCTCTACGAGGCGATGAACACCGACGCCCAGACTGGCGCGAAGCTGCCGCCCGAGCCGCATGTGCGCTATCTGTGAGGCATCGGCAGCGCGGATTTCCCTATTGGCCCTCGCGACCACGCCCGCCGTCCCGTTGCCCCGCACATGAGGTTATTGCGCCGCCGGGGTGAGCGCGGCGTGTTGCGCGTGGCGCTGGATGCGCGCCACGGTCAGGGCCAGGAAGATCGACAGGCCGATGTCGAGCGGCAGCAGGCAAGCGATGGCGATGCCCGCCGTGACGACCAGCAGCCCCGCGCCGATCAGATGCTTTACCAGCGACAGCACCAGCCAGATCAGTCCCCGCGTCGGCTTCCCAGCCAGCATCAGCCCGACCCCATGAAAGCCAAAGACGCCCGCGAAGAATTCGACCCAGGGGAAAATGCGGTTGCTATGTGCTGGATTCGCCGCGACCGTCATCGCTGGCTGCGCGTGGATCTCTTGCATGGGGGTACCTGCTTCATTCAGATAGAGGGCGAAGCCGCGTTCGGGCCAACGGGGCGTGCGTGGGCGTCGGCAGTTTGGGCAGCGCGCCCGACCAGCGGGGATGATGGTCCCGCACGAGGCGCAGGGCACGGCCTCTTGTGTGATAGCGGGGGTATTCACCGAAGTGCGATCCTTCCCCTTAGTAGCCCTGGCCCAGGCGGTCGATCAACGCATCGGAAAAGCCCTCATCGCGCATCTTTTGGATCGTCTTGGCCATCCAATAGTCGACGCGGCGAAAGAGGAAGCCGCGCTCGGTGTCGTAGAGCATATAGGCGGCGCGGGCGTCGCCGTCACGCGGCTGGCCGACGCTGCCGGGGTTGATGATGGCGCGCTGCTCGTCGGGGGGCGACCACCAGCCCTTGGGCATCGATGTCAGCACATCGCAGGGCGGCATCGACTTGACGACGGTCATCTGCGCGGTGGTCGGCTCGTCATAGCCCTCGTCCGAGCCGTACTCCATCACATAGCGCGAATGGGCGCTCAGCACCGGCACGCGTGGCTGGCTAAACTTCGCCGCGTCTTGCAGGTAGACGGTGGGGAGGTGGGTGTGGCCGACCAGGCAAAAGCGCGTAGGGAACGAAACGAAGCTGATGGCGGCGGATTCGGGCGTCAGCAGATATTCCCACAGCGGCACGACGGGGCTGCCGTGTACCAGGGTGATGTCCTCGGGCATGGGGACGGTGGTGCGGTCGGGCCGCGAGCGCAGGAATTCGGCTTCGCCGTCCAACAGTTGATTGCTCGTCCAGATGAGCGATTCGCGGGCGAGGTCGCTGAATTCGCCAAGGTCCACCTGGCCGGTCGCGCCAAAGTCGTGGTTGCCCGCGACATTCAGCTCGCTCAGCTCGCGGATGGTGCGGACGCAGGCGCTGGGGTCTGGCCCATAGCCAACGACATCGCCTAGGCTCCACATGGCGTCGATCTTCACGCCGTCTTCCAGGCAGACGGTGTCGATGTCGTCCAGCACGGCCTGTAATGCCTCGTAGTTGCCGTGGATATCGCTCAAGATGGCATAGCGCATCGGTTCTGCAAGCCCCTCCGTCAGCGCATCCGCACACGTAGGCGCGGAATCAGACGCAAAAAAGCGGTAAAGTTTGATCTGCCAGCTATGATACCATGCTATCAAGGGGATTGCAACAGGTGCGAATGTGACGTGTGGCATAGGCGCAACGCGCTAACGATGCAACGATCTAAAGAGAAATGCGCTATCATGCAAGTAGGCCCTTTTATCAAGGGATGAAGAATCGAGGAAATGGCGATGATCATTGTGTGGTTGGCGCTGATTGGTGCGGCCATCGTGACCGCGATCATGGTGGTGGCGCGGGTCGCGCTCAGCCGTGGCACGCGCGACACGAATGGGCTGCTGCGGTGGGCGGGCGCGATCTTTGCGCTGAATGTCATCGTGGATGTGTTCATCCTCTATACGAGCATGCCCGCGCTCACGGGACCCTATGGCGGGTGGCAGTGGCTGGTGTGGCCCCTGCTGCTGACCGGCATCGTCAGCATGGCGCTGGGCGGTGCGGCGGCGGGCCAGCGGATGACGGACCGGTTGCGCGAGGGGGGGATGCCCTTTCGCCGCGTCGTCGATGCCGGGCGTGGGTCCGGGGCGGCGACGGCAGAGGGCTTGGTCGCGGCGGGCGTCATCGCCATCGTGGTCAGCCTGCTCGTCGCGCTGGTGATCAATAGCATCATCACCATCTCGACCACGTGGTTCGACCCAAATGCTAAGGCGTTGGCGGCCATCCCCAACGTGCAGATGTCTACCCAGACGAAGCTGCCGCCGACCGATGTACAGCACATCGTCTTGGTGACGCAAGACGTGGCGGCCTATCGCGGTCAGCAGGTGCTGGCGCAGGGCGGGCAAAACTATGGCTCGACCTACCACATCGAGCATGACGCGTACAATCTGCAATCGATCAACCACCATCTCTATTGGGTGGCACCGCTGATCTACAACAACTTTTTCGTCAATATTAGCAACTCGACGACCCCCGGCTATGTGCAGGTGGACGCCGAGAACCCCGATGCCGCCGCGCAGTTGGTGACGAAATATCCCCTGCATTTCGTGCCAGGGGCCATCCTCAACCAAGACCTGCTGCGTCACGTGTACCTCAGCGGCTATACCTATGGCGACCTGGTGGATGCCACGCTCGAGATCCGCGATGACGGGGTGCCCTTCTACACCATCTCGGTCATGCAGCCCTCGCGCGGCTTCATCGGCGCGAAGCTCTATCAGGTCTTGATCGTGGACCCGAACTCGGGCGACATCACCGTGTACGCGCCGGATAAGACGCCGGACTGGGTGGACCGTGTCATCCCCAGCCAGGTCGTCGCGGATTATCTGGGGTGGTGGGGCCTCTACCACGCCGCGCCGTGGTTCAACCCCTCTGGCGCGGGCCAGCAGCAGACGGGCAGCGGACCCGAGTTGGTCTATAACAATGTCGATCAGCCGGTGTGGCTGGTACCGATGACCTCGAATTCCGCGAAGGACAATTCCAGCACCGGCATCTTCCTCTTCGACACGAAGAAGAACGCCGCGACCTTCTATCCGCTGACGGGCATCGGCATCGGTGACAACGTCAAGACCGCCTTCGCCTCGACCCAGGCGAACATCCGTGCCTACGATGTCAACTCGATCCAACTGTACTCGATCTATGGTCGCGCGACATGGGTCGCCATCTACACGCAGTCGAATGGCAGCGGGGCCACCTTCCAGGCCATCGGACTCCTCGCGGCGGATGACCTGAACGGCGCGAACGTGCAGTACGCCTCGTCGCGCGACGCGGCCCTGTCACTGTATAGCTCATGGTTGGGGTCACACCCCAGCGGCGGTGCCCCCAGTGGCGGCCCCAGCAGCACCGGTACCACCCAGACGGTGACGGGTAAGGTGGTGCGCATCGCCCCGACGACGCAGAGCGGCAACACGGTGTATTACCTGTCCATCGCCGGGCAGTCGCACATCTTCACGGCGTCGTTGGGCATCTCGCCGCTGTTGCCATTGGTGCAACCGGGCGACGAGATCTCGGGGCAGTACATCGAGACGGGGCAGACGGTGGTGGCGCTCACCAGCTTCACCGATAGCTCCATCGCGCTGCCCACGCCGACCGTCGCGCCGACCGCTGCGCCTTGACGCCCACGCGGGTGCATGGGTCGATCGTCGACCTGTGCATCCGCATGACTACACTCACACCGAGGGGAGCATGTCTATGGATACACCGCCCGCCATTCCCGCCCCGCGTCCGCCTTGCACCATCGAGGACTTCGAGCGCGCCGACATCCGTGTGGGGCAGATCGTGGCGGCGGAGCCGCTGGCGGGGGCGCGCAAACCGGCCTATAAGTTGACCATCGACTTTGGCCCGCTCGGCACCAAGCACTCCAGCGCGCAGATCACCCTGCGCTACACGGCGGCGGAACTGATCGGTCGTCGTGTGCTGGGCGTGGTGAACTTCCCGCCGCGCCGCATCGCGGGCTTCGCGTCGGAGGTGCTGACGCTCGGCGTGCCCGACGCCGAGGGCGCGGTGATCCTGGTCTGCCCCGACGTCGACGTGCCGCTGGGCAGCCAATTGTTTTGAGTGCCGCGCGCCCCTACATCGCCAGATCTTTGAAGAAGCCACGCCAGGGACCACACCCCGCGATGAAGGGCTGCATGATGCTGCGCTCCGCTTGCTGGGTGTGGTTCAGGTCGTGCGCGGCCCACGAGTGCAGCATTTCGCTCAGTGTCACGCGCCCCATGGCGGGATGCGTCGTCGTCAGCGCGAGGTCGTCGGGCGTCAGGCTGTCGAAGAGCACCAGATTCGCCGTGCGCGCCGCCATGAACCGCGCCAGCACGTCTTCGGCTGCAGCGTCATCGGCCTGGGTGGCGGCGATATCGGCGTCGAAGGGGCCGAACGGCTCCCCCGCGCGAAACTGGCCGATTCGCACCGGATAGAGCTGTGTCTCGGTCGTCACGAGATGGCGCAGACAGCCCAACGCCGACCATTGGTCCGCGAGCGGTGGGCGGGCCAGCAATTCCGGCGACAGGGTCACGAGGCTCTGCCAGCGCGCGGGCGTCGTCGCCAGAATGGCGCGGATGTCGGCAAGGGCTGTCGTCATGGTGTTCTTCCTTCACATCAGACAGGGGGGGAAGCGGCTTGTCCACCCTCACTCGTGATAGTTGCGCTCGCCCGCGAAGATGGCGATGGGCAGCGTGTTTTCTGCCGGGGTGATGGGGCAGCTATAGCTGTCGTTGTAGGCACAATAGGGGTTGTACGACAGGTTGAAGTCGAGGATGGCGAAGGGCACGCCGTCGTGCTCGTGCTCCTCTTGCACGTCGATGTAGCGGCCCGCGCCATACGTCTCTTTGCCCGAGAGCGCGTCGCGGAAGGGGATGAAGATGCCCTCATCCACGTCGGGGTCATCCGCCGTGCGATAGCCGGTGAGCGAATATTCCTTCTCATCGACCTTGAAGCGGATGGTGCAGAAGCGCGCGTAGAGCCGCGTGGCCCCATCGCTGGTGGCGAACTGAGTATGGTCGCCCTCGGGCAGCCGCTCTATCTGCACCTCTTGGCGCAGGGCGAAGAACGGCGGATAATACTTCAGCCCCGCGAAGGTCGCGCGCTCTTCCTCGGGGATCGGTGATTGCTCGGATTCCTTGAAGAAGTCGTCTTTCTCTTTGCGAAACGCGGTCAGTGCCTTGGCGTACTCTTGCTCGATAGCCACGGGATTGGTGCTCCTTTTTGTCGGTAACGTGAAATGGTGTCGATCTCGTTGGCCTCATTCAACCACATCGGGTGCGGAGATGCCAGCGGGGTTCAGCATGACGATGACGATGCCCACCAGCGTGACGGCGACCCCCGCCAGCGTCACCGGCTGTGGGAACTGATGGAGGAAGATCGCCCCCAGGATGATGCCGCCCGTGATCTCTTGGGTGATGACCAGATTGATGAGCGTGGGGTTCGCCCGCCGCAGCGCCGCGTTGTAGAGCGTGTGGCCCATCCCCAGCGGCACGACGCCCAGCGCCGCCACCGCGCCCACGGCGGGCAGCGGGTAGCCATGTCGCCACGCCAGTGCGGCGGCCAGGGGCAGCAGCCACAGCGCCGCGAAGCCATACACATGGAAGGTGTAGCGAAAGAGTGGGTGCCGCTCGCGCTCGATCCGCCCGATGAGCGAATAGATCGCCGAGAAGAGCGCTGCGATGATGGCTAGCCCATCGCCAAAGAGCACGCAATGCCCCTGCCCGATGTCGCACCGCCCAAAGTCGGGCTGGAAGCCACTCAGCAGCGCGATGCCGCCGATGGCGACCCCCAGCCCTATCAGCGTGCCCACCGTTGGCCGTTCGCGCAGAAAGATCGCGCCCAGCACCGCCAGGAAGAGCGGCGAGGTATAGGTCAGCGCGACGGCATGCGCGATGGAGGTGAAGCTGAGCGCCGCGACATACGCGCTCAGATGCACCGCCAGCGTCAGCCCATACAGCGCGAAGCGTCGCCATTCGCCGCGCCCCAGCCGCATGGCCGTGCGCGTGCCCAGCCCCAGTAGCCCCACGAAGCCCGCGCCTATCGCCAGCCGCCAAAACGCGATCTCCGGCGCGCTGAAAGGCGGATTCGCCGCCAGCACGAAGACGGGCGCGACGGAAAAGCACCCCACCGCCAGCAAGCCTAACCCGATGCCGACGCGCTGGTCCGCCGTGGTCGCTGGTGTCGTCGCCGTCGCGCTGGCCATGTGGTGTTCTCGTTTCTCGCGGTGATGCGTGACTGATCCTAGCCCTCTGCGAGCTTGGTGGCGGCGGCGAACAGGGTGATGCTCTCGTCGAGTTCGGCGCGGTCGCCGTTGGCGCGGGCCAGGGCGACGGCCTGTTTGGCGCGCGTCATGGCCTTGGCCGAGTGGCGCAATCGCACCGCCAGCGCCGCGACGCGTCGGGTGGCGAAGCCGATGGCGCGCATGTCCTTGCGTTGCAGCGCGGCGGCCAGCGCCTCGTCGGCCAGCAGCGCGGCGCGTTCCCACTCGCGCTCGTCGATGGCGAGGTCCGCCAGTTGCGTCGCCAACAAGAGCGTCTCGTTAGTGGCCTTCACCGCGCGGGCGGCGAGCAGACCGGATTCCAGTAGCGGGCGCAGCAGGGCGCGGGCCTCGGGCGTGCCGATGCGCCGCAGCAGTGGCGCGAGCAACTGGCATTGGCGATAGATGTGCTCCGACGCGCCGAGTTCGCGGGCATAGGCCGCCGCCAGCAGGATGTGCGGCCCCTCGGGCTCCAGCGCCACCCAGGCTTCGGCGTCGGTGAGGGCTTCGAGCGCGGGTTCTGGGGTGAGGCTGGGCGCGTCGTCGGCACCTTCCGCGTTCTCCGCGTCATCATCGTCGGCGGGGTCGTCGCTGGGGGTCGGCAGCGTCGGCCCAGCGATGACCTCGGCGAAGCGCACGCCCCAGTTGGTGAAGGTCGCCGTGACGATGTCGGTCGGCTCCAGATGCGCCAATTCCTCGATGCGCGTCGCGGGGATCGTCCAGGTGGCGAGGCCGCTGCTGGCGATGTAGCGCACATAGGGATCGATGCGGATGCGCTGATAGGTGCTGGGCGAACGCGTGGCGTCGTCCGCCTCGGCGTGCAGGTCGGCGCGGTCCACCAGTGCCAGCGCGACGAGGCGGTCCAGATCCTCCGGCGTCACCAGTTCATCCAGGGCGAGGCCGCTCTGGGTGGCGACGGTCAGGGCGTGCGCGCGGCTGATGGTGGCGGGCGGCGGCGACCACACGGCCAGCGTGTGCAGCAGCCAGCGTTGTTCGCGGGTGAGCGACCGATAGAGCAGGATGTACGCGACATCGACGCCCAGATGTTGCTGGGTGCCGTCTTTGCCGACGGGGCGCAGCTCCATCCATTGCACGGTGTCGGCGATGGTGCGGGCCGTTGCGCCGAGTTCGACGATGGCGGCGGCGATCAGGTGCAGCGCCGTCCGCGTGGTGCCGACGAGCTGGACGACGCGCTCGACGTCGACCTCCGACAGTTCCTCGGCGATCTGGTCGCGGTCGGGTGCGTGGCTGACGAAGCTATCCAGCGCGCGGGCGCGGCGGCGCACTTCGTCGCGCAGCACCTGTGCCGCGCCCTCGGGGGCCACCACTTCGAGCTGGCGGATGGTCGCGTCGAGCAATTCGGATGCCTGGATGGCAGCGGGATCAGGATAGGACATTGGGGCAAACCCTTCTTGGTGCGGTGAGGATGTTCACGTGACGGTTTATCTTGTAACCGTACACGAGAAGGGGGGTGTGGTGCAAGATGGCCGCGCGTGGCAAGAGCGCCGGGGGCTAAAGCCTCCGGCTCGATACACGAAGCCCTACTGGGCTGTTCTCGTACCATGATCGTGTGGGGACAATGCTGGCGCGGTGAGTCCGGCCTAGCCCGCCGTTGCGGGCTTTGTTTTTCGAGCCGGGGTTTCAGCCCCCAGCGTCGCTGCCACGCGCGATCATATTCGCCTGGACCTGGCCCGCGACGGCGGGCTTCGTCATCCGAGGCGCGGGTTTACCCGCTGGCTCCCCTGCTCGGCCTCACTACCTTTCCCTCACCCCTCGACTAGACCCCGTTGCGGTGCCGACCCCGCCAAGTACCATAGCACGCCCAGCGGCAGCATCAGCGCCAGCGCGAAGGGGAAGAGCGCCACCAGCCCCGCTCGCTGGATGACGTTGCCCGCCAGCCAGGGCAGCAGCGCCGACCCCGTGATGCCCAGGCTGGTAAGGAAGCCGATGGACCCCGCCAGCATCCGCGCGGGGATGCGCTGCGACGCCAGCGCGATCATGGTCGGGAAGATCGGCCCCAGGAAAAAGCCGATGATCGGCAGCGCCATGCTGGTGCCAACGCCATTGGGGATGAGCACCGCCAACGCGATGCCGCCCCCAGTGCCGATGAGGCATTCGGTGATCATCCTTGCCTCGCCCACGCGCCCGACGCGCCGCGCCAGCACGACGCGCCCCAGCGTCAGCCCCGCCCAATAGCTGCTGATGACCCAGCCCGCCGTCAGCAGCGGCACCCCGCGCGCCTCGTGCAGCACGCTGAAGCTCCAACTGCCCAGGCTCGCCTCTAGCCCGACATACACCAGCAAAAAGACCGCGCCGCTGGCGACGAAGCGTAGCCGCCAGGGGGCCACCAGCCGCGCGGTGCGGTCGGCCTCAGTGGTCGGCACGGCGAAGGGCCGCCGCAAGATGCCCCAGATGCTGACGATGACCCCCGCGCCGCTCAGCGCCCACAGCGCGTAGGTCGCGTTCCAGGGCGCGTGCAGTGTCAGCAGCCCCGCCGCGATGATCGGCCCTAGCAGCGCCCCACCGCCATAGCAGGCGTGCAGATAGTTTAGTGCCGCGCCGTTGTTGGGCACGCTGGCGAGGTAGGCATTCAGTCCCGCGTCGAGCGTCGCCAGCCCACTGCCGATGAAGACGCCTGCTACCAGCACCCCCGCCCAGCTGGGCGGATGCAGCGCCACCGCGCCCGTCCCCACCACGAAGAGCGCCGTGCCCCCCGCCAGGAACCGCCGGATGCCGAACCGCGCGACGAAGCCCCCCACATTGAAGGACACCAGCAGATACCCTAGCGTCTGACTGACGAAAAGCAGCGCCACGGTCGCCGCCGTCAGCCGATAATCCGCCCGCATGCTGGGCAGCAACGCGCCAATCGCGCCATCATGCACGCCGATCAAGAGGAAAGCGCCATACGCCAGCGCGAGTTGCGGGCGCGGAAGAGGCATCTGCACGGGGAAGCTCCATGGGGGAAGGATGCGTGATCTCGTGACAGCGTATCACATCCGCTCGGCCCGTCCGCTGCTCGCCATGCGCGAGATGCGTATCCGCTGCTAGGGGGCACCCTCAGGCGCAGGGGCGGGAGCCGCCGCGTCAGGAAACACTATCTTGCGGTAGATGTCGGCAACGCTTATTGTGACATTCAGGCTCGTGAGCGTGAAGCTGTCGCCCTCTCCATAGCTATCTATGGCCCAGAGGTTGCTATCGCTGTGGCGGCGTTGCACTTGCACATACGGCTGCGCCTGATCGATCAACACATATTCCATAATGCTTGGCATCGCGCGATAATAGTCGGCTTTATCTCCGCGATCAAAGGCTTCGGTGTCGAGAGAGAGCACCTCAACGACGACGACGGGGGCGCGAACGCTTTCTCCTCGTGCGTCTTGCGGATCGCATGATACCGTCACATCAGGATGCACATAACGAGTGGTACCTATTTGTACCCAGGCATCGGAAGGGAATACCAGAGATGGCTCATTCCACAACGCGGAGGCTAGCCTACTCATGATATTCACACAGATGAGGCTATGCCGCACCGTATCAAAGGGCCTGGTACGGATAGAGCCATCATAATATTCATAGCGCACTCCCTCGGTATTCCGGTCAAGTTCTTTGTATTCTTCTACCGTGTAGATGTGCGGTGTTTGGGCCATCATGCACCATTCCCTCGCAAGCATGAATTCATCACCAGCACTAAAGCACAGACACTTCGCCCATCTCACGCGCCGTGATATGCTCTAATGAGCGTCATCGCTGACAACGAGCCGGGGGAGGAACCAGCGCGTGCCGACCATCGAGGGAACCGTCGAGCGCATCGTTTTTCGCAATGTCGAGAACGGCTACACCGTCGCGCGGGTCAAGACGGATGACAGCACGCGCCTTTTCCGCGAGGATCTGGTAACGGTCGTCGGCACGCTGCCCAATGTCGCCGTCGGCGAACTGGTGGAGTGCACCGGCGAATGGGAGCACGACCGCGACCACGGGCGGCAACTGCGCGTGACCCGTTTCGTCCCGCACACGCCCGTCAGCGGCAAGGGGCTGGCGCGCTACCTGGGGTCGGGCATCTTGCGCGGCATCGGCCCCAAGATGGCCGAGCGCATCGTCGCCGCCTTTGGCGACCAGACCCTCGCGGTGATGGATCTCGAACCCGAGCGGCTAGTCGAGGTCAAGGGCATCAGCGCCAGCAAGCGCGACGCCATCACGCAGGGCTGGGAGGCGCAGCGCGAGGTGCGCAAGATCATGCTCTTTTTGCAAGCGCACGAGGTCAGCCCCAGCCTGGCCCGCAAGATCTACGACGTCTATGGCCAAGAGGCCATCAGTGTCATCCAGGCGAATCCCTATCAGCTTGAGCAAGATATCTATGGCGTCGGCTTCAAGACTGCCGATGCCCTGGCGATGGAGCTAGGCTTGCCGCCGGATTCACTGCCACGGCTGGCGACGGGCATCAAGCATGCCCTGAATGAGGCGGCGAGCGAGGGCCACTGCTACCTGCCCCGCGAAGACTTGCTGCTGCAAGCAGCGACGGTGCTGGGCGTCCGCCCAGAGGCGCTGCCACCCGCCATCGAGGATCTGCGTGCCCGCCGCGAGGTCTTCATCGAGGAGGGCGAGCGCGTCTTCCTCGCGCCGTTCTTCTATTCCGAGCAGGGCAGCGCTCGGCGACTGCGGGGATTGCTGGCCGCGCCATCGCACCTGCCCGCCATGACCCCGCGACGGTGGGACGCCCTGCTGGCCGAAGCCCAGGCCGATTTCGGCGGACAACTGGCGATTCAGCAACGCTATGCCCTGCGGATGGCCTACGAGAATAAGGTCAGCATCCTCACGGGTGGGCCGGGGACGGGCAAGACCACCACTATCCGCACGCTGCTGCATGTGTTGGCGCACAATCATGTCAGCTTCGCCATGGCCGCGCCGACGGG